>CAZBBQ010000082.1:0-3018 GCA_964489745.1 uncultured Desulfobacteraceae bacterium | reverse complement strand
TGCTGATCTTTTCTCTTACACAGTAATCACTAAGGTCCCGCACTATTTCGATTGCTGCCTTTGGATTGATGAAATTTGCTGTGCCTACTTGGATGGCGCTTGCCCCAACAATAATAAATTCGAGGGCATCCTGGTAGTCCATAATGCCACCAACGCCGATCACAGGAATATTTACATTTGTAGCAACCTTATGAACGAGATAGAGCGCCATCGGTTTAATGGCAGGCCCAGAAAGTCCTCCTATTATATTTGTTAGTTTGGGTCGTTTGGTGGCTACATCTACAGCCATACCCAGAAATGTATTTGTGACTGATATGGCCTGTGCACCGGCAGATTCTACTGCCCTCGCTATGCTGGCTATATCTGTTACATTGGGTGTTAATTTGACTATAACGGGTTTGGTTGTATTTTTTACTACCTGATCCGTTACCCTTGCTGCAGCATCTGGATCTGTTCCAAAGGCCATTCCACCTTTCTCGACATTAGGGCACGATATATTTATCTCTATAGCAGCAATCCTGTCAACACTTTCTATCCTTTTGGCCATCTCAGCATACTCCTTAATGGAATGGCCGTATATATTGGTGATGATAGGGGTTTTAATGTTAACAAGGGATGGGAGCTTTTCCTCTATAAAGGTCTCTATCCCAATATTAGCGAGCCCGATTGCATTTAAGAGACCACACGGTGTCTCAATAATCCTCGGAGGTGGATTGCCAGGCATTGGTTGTAGGGATAGGCCCTTGACAATTATGGCACCCAGAAGAGAAGGGTCATAAAAAGGGGTCAATTCATTCGCATAGCCAAAGGTTCCAGAGGCGGTAATGACTGGATTCTTTATTGTTAAGCCACCTATAGTTACGGATAAGTCAGGCTGAGAAGCCATTTATATACCCTGCCAGTCAATCATTTCGGATGAAAACACAGGTCCGTCCTGACACACATAATAATATGGTTTATTTTTGTTATTAGTTGCTTTAACAGCACAACCCTGGCATATTCCGAGACCACAGGCCATATGACCTTCCAAGGAGACATAACACCGTAGATTGGAGGCAGTTGCCATTTGAGCAACTTTTTTTAACATGAGAGTTGGACCACATGCGTAAATTGTTGATCGTTGATTTAATTCGTGACGTAGATACTCATCCAATAGGTCAGTGACAATCCCCGCGATACCCAATGAGCCGTCGTCTGTTGTGAGAGAAAGATCAATGTTCAAATCTTTTAGTTCATTGATAAGAATAACATCCTGAGATGTGCTAAAACCAAGAAACATTGTGATTTTCTGTTTCTGAACTTTATGTAAAGACTGAGCTAAGAAAAATAGGGGTGCTACCCCCATGCCACCAGCAATCAGCAAGGTTTTTTCATGCGGCTTGGAAACAGTGAAACCGTTTCCCAATGGCCCGATTACTGAAATAGAATCATCTTTTTTTAAGTAAGATAGAAGCAGTGTTCCCTTTCCAACTATCTTATAGAGGAACATCAACTGATTTTTATCCTGAATTCTGTGTATTGAAAAGGGCCTTCGTAAAAGTGGGTCTTTTATGCCTCTGCCTAAATGGACCATCAAAAATTGACCCGGCTTAGCATGTGGGGCCATATTTTCGGATCGAAATCCCATAAGCCAGGTGTCTTTCCCTATCTGACGATTAAATTTTATGGATACTGTTTCTTCTAACACCTGGTTCATAAAAAAACTCGAAGCTATAAAAAATGTTGATTTAAGAGAAAGAGGGAATACTCAGCAATACTATATTTACAATGATTAGTGAGATTTGCTTTTCTTTGAGTTCTCGAGAGAGGGGATCGTTGGAAAGACAAGGAAAAAGTACCTTGGTCGTGCATCCCCCTTTGAACAAAAAAAGTGATAATCTTAGGGTAAAAAAAGGTAATTAGGCCAGATTGCTTCGTGATGCAGATTAAATTATTTACCGCTGCTTCCTCCCGGACCTGACGGGGTTCATAATCATCTGTCACACGAGGTCCGGCCTCCTCTCTTACGAAAAGAATTAGCCAAAATTCTTGTTTCTCAGGAAGGATCTTTGACCCCGCATGAGCGGATTTCGGGCTACAGGGCACCGCTAACTCCCCGTCTCGCACGACCAAGGGATATTTATGGTATGAAAATATTAGGTATAATCGACTCTTTCCTTTAACTCTCGTCCAACCTTAAAAAATGGAAGTTTTTTGCCCTCAACACTTATAATTTTGCCTGTCTTCGGGTTCCTCCCATTGTAACCGTCATATTTTTTGATCTTAAAGCTTCCCAATCCTCTAATTTCTACTCTACTATTGCGTACGAGTGACTTTTCCATTTCTTTGAAAACAGTATTGATTATATCTTCTGCTGTTTTAATTGTAAGATTCTCTTTTTTTGCCAATTTCTCTGTCAACTGGGATTTATTCATGATACCCCTTTCACTACCAAGGATGAAACTCAAAAGAACAGGGCCTTTATTTTGTTATATCTTATACTTAATACATATAATCAAGTCAAGATAAAATATCTTCCTACTCTTTTAAAGAATAATTTCAAATTGCAAGGTCTTGAGCAATTCACCCTCTGAACCAAGCACATCCACATGCCAGTCACCAATCTCATGCATTTGAATCCTTTTCGAACTATAGGTGCGCCAGCTGGAGGCCTTTATTGCCAGATTTACTCTGGCCCTCTCACTATCGCCAAAATACCAGACATGAGTGATCTCGGTAGGGCTATGGGCACCAGTGATAGTTGTAAAACAGTATAGCTTACCTAAGGAGACCTCGAAAGCATTTCCGGCATCTATAGGCTCCCGATTAACCACATCAGTACACATAGCAGCTACTGCCACTTCTAAAGAGGCGGTCTCTTGTGCCGTGCTCGTCACGGCCTGGGATAATGGAATTGTGATTAGGATGGCCAGAACAAGAAAAAAATAGTATATTTTTTTCATGATAATTCTCCTCTCCTTGAAAATTAAATACACGAAAAATTCTCTTTAGAAAAGTCCAGACTATAATCTAAAGGAA
>CAZBBQ010000081.1:0-6499 GCA_964489745.1 uncultured Desulfobacteraceae bacterium | reverse complement strand
TTCCGAAGGATAATTTTAAGGTTTTATTTTTACTCTTTTTTACTTGAAATTATAGCAGTTATCACCAGACCTATACCTAATCCTACCAATATTGATCCAACAAATGCTAAAGGAGATTTCTGTAAGAAAAAAAATCCAACACCAATACCTATAAGTATACCTCCACCAATAGCCCATGTGCTCTTATCATCTTTTTTATTTGTCATGCAAGCCTCCATAATTTTTTCCATCTTGTTCGGGGTTGTTTATTCGGGGTCGCCTATCTTATTCTCCCTTATATGCTGTCGATGAAATGGAGTCAAAAAAACGTTTCACATCTTCAACACTATGGACGATATTTATCTCAGGCAGTGAGGAGATAATGGCATTGCCATATGAACGTGTAACAAGTCGTGTATCAAGGATAGCAACCACACCATATTCGTTACGCCCTCTAATGAGCCGTCCAAACCCCTGTCTCAATGCCAAAATTGCGGACGGAAGGGCAAGCTCGCCAAACCATCTCCCTTTCAGCCGACTGCATCTTTCCTGGTATACCGGATCTCCAGGGGATGTAAAAGGGAGCCTTGCAATAATCACCAGGCTTAACTTTTCCCCTCGTATGTCAATTCCCTGCCAGAAAGTAGCTGTTGCCAGAAGCACGGAATGCGAAGTATCTTTAAACCACTGGATGAGTCTTGCAGGGGGCATCTCCCCCTGTGATTTGAAAGGGTAGTGTATTTTGATAGTATTTGACACAAAATGGAGATGTTTATACGAGGTAAAGAGCACTAATGCCCTGCCACGGGATGCATTGATAAGTCCCTCTATTACCCTAAGGCTCTCTTCCTGAAATGTTTCAGTGTTTTCTTTGTCAGGCCGAGGCAGATTTTTATCAATATAGAGGAGGGCCTGCTTTCTGTAATCAAAGGGAGAGCCAATTATCCTTTCTTTAAAATCTTCAATGCCGAGCCTCTTCTTTATGAAATCAAAATCTCCTCCTGATGCCAGAGTAGCTGATGTCATGACTACACTTGTATATTCCCTTATCAGCTCTTTAAAGGATTTCTGGCATTCTACGAGGCTGCTTTTCAGCTCCAGATCACTGTTGTTTCCCACCATATAGTAAACCCTGTCCGAATCATTTTGCTCTATGAGATCATCTATATCTATTGCGAGTGACTTTACATACCCTATGGTTGTTTCCATCCTGTCTAAAAGGTCATCATTGGACACAGCCTTCATATTCTTTTCAAGTGTTGAAACTACCCTATTCAGGGTTAGAGTCTTTTTTAAACCTTGCAGTTCTTCTATGGTGGGATTAGGGATTGGAAAAACCGCCTGAGATAGCATATCCATTCCTCTAAAAAATGATTCTACTTTAGGAAATAGGGGATCAACTAATATTTTTAATCCTTTTAATCTATAAAGGAGCCATGCCACCCTTGGATAGTTTAAGGTGCTGCCCAGAACCTGGGAGATGACATCTTCAACCTCAGTTGCCTCATCGATTATTAATTGTTTATGAAACGGCAGGATATTAAAATCTGAAAGGATGTCATAGATCAAGAGGTAGTGGTTGACTACCAGGATATCCTTTTTGAAGAGATGCCTATAATGCCTGTAATAAAAACAGGAATCATAAAATGGGCATTCTTTGCCGTTACAGTCCTGTGAATCACCACATACCTTTGACCAGAATTTTGGAATGAATGGAAGTTCACCCTTTTCACCTGTCTTAGTTTCCAACAACCATATACGAAATTTTGTATAGGCTTGACTTATATCTGTAAACTCTCTTTCCCTTTTCAGGCAAAGATAGTTGTTCTTTCCCTTGAGTATACCAAATGAAAATGGTTGCGGCAGTTCCTTTTGAAGAAAAACAAGATCCTTGCTCACGAGTTGATCCTGAAGTGCAAGAGATGCAGTGGATACAATGGTCTTCTCATTCGAGAGTATCGCAGGGATAAGGTAGGCAAATGATTTGCCAACCCCTGTGCCAGCTTCTATGAGGAGGTTCGTTTTACTATTGAGGCATCGTGAAATCTCACCTGCCATTTCCCGTTGCTGTGGGCGGTCTTCATAATCTGGAAAGGACTTTTTTAATACATCAAAGCTTGATGATAATTTGCCCAGGATTGTCCTCCTATCTTTCTTTAATCTTTATGAAGAACACGTATAGTGCCCCGTCCTATGGAAATAAATGAATGCTTCACAGGGGCAAGGGAAATACAATCATACTCCCTAAACACCCTTTTCTTCACCCCATTATTTATCGAAAGGCAACAGCTGTGTCTTCATTTCCTCATATCCCTCTTCCATCAAGGGCTTGAGATTCACTATGTCTGCGGTGTTATACTGGATCAAGCGATTAAGTGCGCTCTTATCTCCCCATTGATAGGCCTTCCAAAGTAAAACAGCCTCATATCCGTCCATTCCGTCAATTGCAGATGCTCGATGAAGACCAAAAGATTTTTCAATTGCCTTAAGACCACCTCTGTAGCCTAGCTTTTTTAAGAAAAATCGAAGGTCAATATGGGCAGGGGGAAGGAATATATTTGGAAATTGACGCCTAATAAAAGGCAAGTCAAATTGGGCCCCGTTAAAGGTGATGACCAGTTCGTATGTATCAATTTCCGATTCAAATTCGTCTAAATTGATGCCCTGCACAAAGGTCTTTGTGGTTTTTCCGTCATAGAGACCAATAACGGTGATCTCATCAACTTCCTGGTAAAGCCCGCTCGTTTCAATGTCCAGATAGACGGCCTTATCCTTAAACCTGTCGAATAAACGCCACATGTCAGCAGGGGAAAGTTTATCCAGGAAAAAGCGGATGTTGTCTCTATTTTCAAGAGAGACCTTGACATTTTGGCGCACAAAGGAATCTTGAGCCGGTGAGAGAGGGCTCTTTTTCGTGCGCAGAAAATCGTTCCACGTATGTATACCATTTCGCCAAAGATGCTGCTCTGTTTTTGGTCCGATGCCAGAGATATGGATAAAGGTATGCTCGAGCAACTATTTTTCCCTTTTTTTTATTGAGCAACACTGCTCAGGCTATCAAGGTTACACAAAGGTCTTCCGTGACCCGGATAGATGTTTTTTACATCGAGTGATAATAGTTTTTTTAAAGATTCCTGGATTGCATGCGGGTTGCAGCAGAAATTATTAAGCTCGCCACTCCCTTTCATATTAAGAATTGTGTCACCGGAGATGAGAGTTTTTTCATCACTGCTGTAAAAACAAATACTGTCATCAGTGTGTCCAGGGGTTTTTATTAATGTCCAGTGAGGAAGATACGGTATTGGTTGGTCTTCGCTCAATATGCATTCGGCTTTGTAATCGGAAGGGAGAAACCGTGTCCGTAAGAAGGGCAAAGGAATCGCTCCCTTTTTACTCAATAAGGAAGCAATGGTATTTTTAAGGTGATTATCTTCTGCGATAATTATTGGCAGAAGGCCTTTAAGCCATGTGGATGGAGAAAATAGACAGATCTTTTCTTTTCCATTGAGGTAGCTTTCAACCATTGTAAAGAAACAGGCTCTCATTTCAGGAAAAAGCTGTACAAGCCTGGATATGCCACCTACATGATCTATGTGAAAGTGGGTGGCAATCACCATTCGCAAAGAAGAGACATCTATTGATTTATAAGAGAGGGAGTGGTGTATTTTTTTGGCAGCTTTGGAAGTGCCAACATCAACGGCAACAAAGGAATTCCCATCCTCTATCAAGTAGGTATTGGCATAACCACCGCTGATACAATGAACAGGCATACAATTACAACCCTAACACGTCAATCAACGAGCAGAATGCTCGGAAATCATATCGGATGCCTTCAATAGTGCATTTTTAAGTTCGGATACCTTTGTTCCGCCCCCCTCTGCCATATCTTTTCTGCCGCCACCCTTTCCGCCAATAATACCAGACAGATCTTTTATAATCTTCCCGGCATTAAACCTATCCGTCAAATCAGGTGTTATCCTGCATAGCAAAAAAACCTTATCATCGCCCTTAGCACCAAGCACAATTATTCCGGATTTAAGCTTATCCTTTAAATGGTCACCAAACTCCCTTAAGTCTTTTGGGTTAGTTGTTGCTACCTCATGGCTTATAATCTTTATGCCATTCATCTCCTTGGCTGTATTGATTAAATCCTCTGACTGTTTGCTTAAAAGTCTGGCTTTAAGAGATTCTATTTCTCGATCTTTTGCTTTCTGATCCCCTATAAAATGTTCGATCTTTGTGACAAGGTCATCATGAGTGGTTTTAAGAAGGCCAGATATGGCGTTAAGATTACTCATTTCCTTTTGTATTTCTCGAATAGCGCCCTGTCCTGTAAAGGCCTCAATTCTCCTCACACCAGATGCCACTGCCCCTTCGCTTACAAGGACAAACACACCTATATCTCCTGTTGCAGTCACATGAGTCCCCCCACAGAGTTCCCTGCTAAGACCATCACCAATTGTAACAACCCTCACATCATCGCCATACCGTTCTTCAAAGAGGGCAATAGCTTGTTGTTTAAAGGCCTCATCTCGCGGCATTATGGCGGTTGTGACAGGAATGTTTTCTTGTATACTGAGGTTTACCAGCGTCTCGATCTCTTTTAATCTTTCAGGAGGTATTTGGGCGAAATGGGTAAAATCAAACCTCATCCTTTCAGGCCCTACATGAGATCCTGCCTGTTTCACATGCTCACCTAAGGTTTCCCTCAATGCCGCCTGAAGGAGATGGGTTGCTGTATGATTCTTGGCAATACTTTTTCTCCTTTTTTCATCTACCACAGCCGCAACCGTATCACCCACAGAGACCACACCTTCAACAACCTCACCTTTATGAACAATAAGGTCTGTAGGGTACTTACTAGTATCAACAATTGTGATACTCAACGTATCATTACCCATCCATCCAGTATCTCCGGCCTGACCACCAGATTCACTATAAAAGGGGCTCTGATCAAGGATAATCTCTACCCGCTCCCCCTCGCGTCCTGAATCAATGAGGTCACCATCTTTGAGGATAGACAGAACCTTTCCTTCTGACTTTAACGTTTCATAGCCTAAAAACCGGCATCCCAATCCCCTTGCATCAAGCATTCTATAGACCTCGGGTATCATCTCCTGCCCACTGCCCTTCCAGCTTCTCTGAGATGTTGCCCTCTGCTCTGCCATGGACCGATTAAAGCCCTCAATGTCTATGCTGAAATCATCATCCCGGGCTATATCCTCTACCAGATCCGGGGGGAAACCAAAGGTATCATAAAGCCTGAAAACCAACCCACCAGGAATAATATGTTGCTCTTTTGAACGCAACTGATCCATCTCTTCCTTTAAAAGAGAGAGGCCGTGAAAAAGGGTGTCGGCAAATCGTTTCTCCTCATTGATCACCACTTCATCAATAAATCGTCTGGATTGTCCTAACTCCGGATAATCAGGATTCATTACATCAACAACCGTGTCCGTGAGACGATGGAGAAATGGTCCTTTTAGACCGAGAACCTGGCCATATCGTATGGCCCGCCTGATTATCCTTCGCAGCACATACCCTCTGCCATCATTTGAAGGCATAATGCCGTCAGCTATAAGGAATGCAGCAGCCCGGCTGTGATCTGCAATTACCTTGAAGGAGATATCGTTTTTAGTATCCTTACCGTATCGTAATTCTGTCAACTCCTCTGTGAGCTTTAGAATATCAACAAAGAGATCGGAGTCGTAATTTGAATATACACCTTGCAAAACCGCAGCCAATCTCTCCAGACCCATACCTGTATCTATGTTTGGCTTGGGAAGGGGGATAAGTTGGCCATTCGGTTCTCTATTAAACTGGGTAAAGACCAGATTCCATATCTCTACATACCTCTCACAGTCACATCCTGGTTTGCAGGTAGGCTTCCCACAGCCAACTTCAGCGCCTTGATCAATATAAATCTCCGAGCATGGACCACATGGACCAGTATCTCCCATAGACCAAAAATTGTCCTCGTCTCCGAGCCGAAGGATCTTTTCATGAGGTACGCCTATGGTTTCATTCCAGATTTTGTATGCCTCATCATCATCTGTATAGATTGATACCCACAATTTTTCTTCTGGTATACCATATCCAACAGTCAGGAGTTCCCACGCCATATCAATCGCCCCTTCTTTGAAATAGTCGCCAAAGGAGAAATTTCCCAACATTTCAAAAAAGGTATGGTGCCTGTTGGTATGGCCTACCTCATTAAGGTCGTTGTGCTTTCCTCCGGCTCTGACACATTTCTGGGAGCTCGTCGCCCTTGTATAGGACCTTTTTTCAATACCGAGGAATAGATTTTTAAATGGGGCCATGCCAGCATTGATAAAAAGCAGGGTTGGGTCATCCTGTGGGACCAACGATGCGCTTCTTACGATCTCATGGCCGTGATCTTTAAAGTAATGTAAAAATTTGTCTCTTATTTCTCTGCTATTCATAGGCCAATCTACTGTTTATTGTGTTTATAGATTTTATGTAACATTTTAACTCTTTAAAATTACCTGGTCAATGAGCA
>CAZBBQ010000080.1:0-6598 GCA_964489745.1 uncultured Desulfobacteraceae bacterium | reverse complement strand
TGTATTGAGCAATTTCAATGCCAGGTCTGGCCTTGTAATTGTATCAAGAGGGAAACAAACAGCAAAACCCCAATAAAAAAAACCACTTAAGGATTCCCTTTCAGTGGTTTAAAAACTTACTCTATTCTGTTTATTGTCATCTCATCGACGAACAGGATAGAGAGTCTGTCTAAATTTCGACCTAACAAAAGAGGCTAAATACTGAATTATTAATTAATTCCAAAAAGTTATCTTATAGTCTAATCTTGGACTTATATGTATTATTTTTGTGCATGTAGAATCAGCCATTGGATGACACTACAATCTCCTGCTTTCTTAATTTTCCATTGCGGGTGCTACGAGTGATCCCCCTTTTCTTTGTAGCCTGATGCTTGTTTTCTTCTGCCTTCCTTAATCCGTCTTTTAATGGGTGCCGTCTTTATGTTTTTGGCCATTATCTTTCAGTTTATGAGCAAATAATTGGTACCGCCGGGCTTCTTGTTCATTTCCCTGAGCAGAGTGAATTTTGCTGATCTTGTTATAATAATGAGCTTTGTTATCCGGATCTTCTTGAACCAGGGAAAGATAGAGTTCCAAAATATCTGTTGAGTATTTTCCGGACTCAAAACATAGATCCGCGTATCTTTGTTTGATGAAAGTATCGATTCGAACACCACAACCGCGGCATTGCCCCATTATCTCACCGTATACATCTCGGGCTTTTTCCTTTTCAAAAAGTGCCTCATACGTTTTGGCCAGCAATCGAGCAATGGTTTCATCCCAACCGGAAGATTCGAGGTAATCAAGGCAGAGAGATTCCGCTTCTTGATATCTTTTGGCCTGAAAGAGCGTCTCACCTCGAAGAAGCTGAATGGGTAACGAATCAAGTAACTCTTCTGGGCAAGAAAGAAGGAGTTTGTGAGCCTGATCGAACTCCTTTGTTTCCCAAAAGATCTCACACAGGAGATGATACCCCTGGATAGAATCAGGATGTTCTTTTATAAAACTTTTCAATAAAGCATGAGCTTGGTCATATTTTTGTAGGTTCAGATAGGCTGTGGCCAGTTCGAGAGGGATAAAACTATGTGGTGATGAATTCTCTTCGATGGCATGGGATAATTTGACTGCTGCAAGTTCAAAATCCCCCTGATTGAGTGCCACATAACCGGCCTTAAAGGTATTCCCATAACTATGATAGGCTTTTCGCATTTCTTCAGGCAATGGGCCGCACAAGGCCGTAAAATATTCGTCCTCTGGCGCTTGATAACCCGCTTTTTCAGTATTTTCCATATGCACATCGAAATCAGGTGAATTGTTAATCTCTTCTCCCGCAAAATGATTGTGGATCTCTTGTAGTTGTTCCTCGAGTTCAACTGTTAGCTCTGGATCTTCTGTCAATTCCAAACCCAGACGAATAATCTCCTTCGCATCATCAAACATTTCAGCCCTCATTAGTTCTTTTCCCGTCTGTTTGTGTTGAAGAGCCAGAGCCTCCTTGCTGTGGAGGATCTTTTCCTGAAGCCGGTTTTTAAGATCTGTGTTGTTCGGACTTTTTCTTTCCAATTTATTGAGGGCCGTCTCATATTCAATTTTTGCGAGCCCATATTTTGTGGTTTCGAAAAGATAATCCCCTTTTTGCTCGTATTCTTCGGGATCTCTGCCAGAAAAAAATTTCAAAATTCCCATTAGGTCATCTCCCTTATTAGTGTTAAGTCTCCGTTTGACTTGCATTCACCACTGGCTCGGAATTTTGAACAATAGTAGCTTGGATGTGCAAGGTTGTTCCTCTGGGCTGCTTTTGCCGCATTCCATACACAAAACATTGGCTAATAGAAGAACAAAGCAATTTGTAAGTCAAGAAAAATTGGCTTTACAAATTACATTGAAATCAATGAATTTATTGCTTTTGTTTTCCATGATTCAATGATTTTAGAAAAAAGCTTCAATGCCGGGAATTATTATAATAAATTGAACATGATCACAATTCCTTTCAACTCAATTGAATATGCTTGATAAAAAGACTGGTATTTGAAATTTTTACAAGATAAAAAAGAAAGCGAGAACAGGATAGCACAGGTTCAACATTGTGTGGATTTTTAAGTCAAAAAGAAAAAGAAAGGTAAAATAGGTACGCGCATGAATATAAAACTATTAATAGATCAAGCAATAAAAGCGGGCAACCACTCGCTGGATGAAGCAGAGTCAAAACTGGTGATAAAGGAGTATGGTGTTCCGGTTATCCGTGATGAGATGGCCTCCAACCCTGCCGAAGCAGTGAGAATCGCGCAAGAAATCGGTTTCCCGGTGGTGCTCAAGGGGGTTGGTCCAACCCTCACGCACAAAACGGAACGGGGCCTTGTGCGACTTAATCTTGCAGATGCCGATGCCGTCCGAATTGCAGCGGAAACCATTGTCAAAGAGGCTGGAAAAGAATTACGGGGCCTTTTGGTGGCGCCTCAGATTTCAGGCAAAAGGGAATTTGTGGCAGGCCTCCTGCAGGACGACCTGTTCGGTCCGGCGGTTATGTTCGGTGTCGGCGGTATCTTCACTGAAGCGTTTTCAGATATCGCCTTTCGCCTCGCTCCCCTGACGGAATCAGATGCCAATGAGATGATCGATGAAATAAAAACCAGGTCCCTGCTTGGAGATTTTCGAGGTGAAAAGCCTGTTGACCGTGATCAACTTGTCCGTACCTTGATTGGGCTTTCGCGTATCCCTGCCGAACATCCTGAAATTTCGGAGATTGATATTAATCCGCTTGTTGTAACCCCCGAAGGAAACCTTCTTGCAGTTGATGCGTTGGTTGTCATTCAAAAAAAAGGGGAGGTTTTAAAAGCAAAGGATTACCTGCCGCCCGTTAAACCGGTAATCCTCGGATCGCTATTTCACCCTGACTCCATCGCTTTTATCGGCGCTTCCGGCGAATTGGGCAAGTGGGGACACCGACTTTTGATTAATACGATAAGCGGTGGATACAAAGGGGAAATATATCCCGTGAACCCCAAGGGTGGAACCATAGCAGGAAAAAAGGTTTATAAATCTCTGGCTGAAATTTCAGGGCCGGTGGATCTGGCGGTTGTTACGATCGCGGCAGCCTTCGTATTGGACCTGATCCCTCAGCTTAAGGCAAAAGGCGTGAAAAACATGTTGTTAATCTCTTCAGGCTTTTCCGAAACGGGTGAGGAAGGGAAAAAGCTGGAGATGCATCTCGTTAAAAAGGCTGAAGAGGTGGGAATACTGATTGTGGGGCCCAACACAATGGGAATTTGCAACCCGCATATTAATTTGTACTGCATGGGAGTAGCCTTTACATCAGAACCTGGCTCGACGGCGATTGTCTCCCAATCGGGAAATATGGGGGTCCAGCTTCTTTCATTTGCCGAAAAACAGGGCATTCAGGTCAGGGCTTTTTGCGGTTCGGGCAATGAGGCCATGACCACGGTAGAAGATTATCTGGATGCCTTTGAAGTCGACACCCTAACCGGGACCATCATGCTCTATATTGAAAGCGTTAAAAACGGACGTCGTTTTTTTGAAAGCGCCCGACGCGTTGCCAAAAAAAAACCGATCGTTATCCTCAAAGGGGGGCGAACAACTGCTGGAAATCGCGCCGCCGCGAGTCACACAGGAGCAATGTCTTCGGATTTGCGGATTTTCAATGCGGTTTGCAGGCAAACAGGCATTGTCAAGGTTGAACAGCCTATGGATATGCTGGATCTTGCCGCTGCTTTTTCATCCTTGCCCCTGCCCAAAGGAAATCGCGCCGCGATCATGACCCTCGGCGGCGGTTGGGGAGTGATATCCGCTGATTTGTGTTCGGAATACGGGCTCGATGTGCCGGAACTATCGCCCGTGCTTCTGAAAAGTTTAGACAAATTACTTCCACCCTACTGGAGTCACACAAACCCCGTCGATTTGGTAGGCGAAAGGGATATGTCACTGGCGTTTACCGTAATCGAGGAACTGTTGAAATGGGACGGATGCGACGGAATCATTAATCTCGGCATAATCGGCAACCGTATTATGGCTCACCGTTTTCTCGATTCGGTTAGAGGGCATGATTCCAACTATACGAATGATTTCATTGATTCCGCCAAACAACAATATATCGAATTCGAAAAGAAATATATCGAACACATCGTGGAATTGATGGAAAAGTATGATAAGCCCG
The DNA here is from genome assembly GCA_964489745.1 of uncultured Desulfobacteraceae bacterium. Lineage (GTDB taxonomy): Bacteria > Desulfobacterota > DSM-4660 > Desulfatiglandales > B25-G16 > B33-G16. Next base: position 2,448 of record CAZBBQ010000080.1, on the reverse strand, counting down.
TATTCGGCGTAAGTATCATGACCGATGCAAATTCCAGAACCGTCAATCGGGTTGAAAGCAGAAATTTTAGCAGCGTATTTTTCCAGACGCCTGAAAAGGCGGTTAAGACATTTTCGAAGATGTACGAATACAACCGGTTTCTTAAGGGCTAACTATTTTTTACCGTGTCTTGGCCACATAGGCGATGGTGACTTTGCTGTTCGAGGCCTGGTCGACCTTTAACGAGGCAGGGTTCAGGGCCAGGTTGACCGACAGGTGCCCTGGTTTGTTGATATTGTCCAGAGAAACCTTCTCCGTGTAAATGGTGCTTATCTGTTCCAGTATTTTGCTCCCGCCGATGACGGAAACTCTTGCGGGATCAACTTCGGCTGATTCAAGAATCAGATGTCCCGCCAGCTTACCGATCCAGTCAACCTGGATAGGCAGCTCCTTCTTTATGGGAATATCGAGGGTCACATCCACGACCTGCGGCTCCACCTTTTTTAGGATGATGCCGGGCGGCAGTGAAATATTCTCCTGTGTAATCGTAAATGAGTTGAGCCCGACAACAGCCTTGCTCAGGCTGACCCTGACATTCACCTGTTCGGGCTTAATCGATCGAATCAGGGCTCCGGCGCCGCTCAGGTGTACCTTCACTGCGTTGCGTGATGAACCCAGGAGCTCCATCCCCGGGTCCCGGTTCTGGTATTCGATGGGAATCTCCAGGGTAACCAGGGTCTCCAGCCCCCTCGAAAAACTGAACCATATACCGGATACAAATATGATCAATATAGCGGCGGCGAGGCCGAGCTTTAAATTTTCTCCCTGTCTGGCGCCCCGATCGTCTGTCGACACCCCGCTGTGTTTCTGCAGAATCTTCTGAAGCTCCAGGTTGTCGTTGATCTCCGTGATTTCACCGTTTTTAGCGGCCATAACGTGGCCGGTTTCTTCGGACACTATGATGATTAGTGCATCCGTTTTTTCAGACAGGCCCAAGGCAGCCCTGTGACGGGTCCCGTAGGATGAGGGCAGATTGCTTCGGCGGGACAGGGGGAGTATGGCCCCGACCTCGTCAATTCGTTTTCCGCTGATGATTGCTGCTCCGTCGTGGGTCGGGTTGTCGGGCCAGAAAATGCTCACAATCATCTCCTCGGAGATTACTCCCTGCCATGGGATTCCTCTCTGGGTAACTTCCTGGAGGTCATCTTTTGCCGGCAGCACGAGCAGCGCACCTATCTTTTTCTGCGCGAGCGCATATACGCTGTTGGTGATGATCTCTTCGGGTGCAAGAAATGCCTTGTGGGAGACCCCCCAGAGAATTGCCCCGATATTCTTGGCCTGCAGGACATTTTTGATTTCATTCCGGAACACGATAATGATGATGATGGCGGCAAAAGCGATGATGCCTTGCATGGCCCAAGATGTAACGATTAGGCCAAGATAGGCGGCTATGCGCTGAAATATCCACAGAAATCCGATGCCAGTGATCACCCGGAAAACATACGTACCTCGAAAAAGGACATACAGGCGAAAAAGAAAATAACTGGCCACCAGGATATCAATAATGTCCTGCCACCCGATAGATGCGAGCTGTGTGAAGAATGCGCTCATTTTCAAATTTAATCCGTGATACTAAATCTCACAATTTTAATAATCTTACCGTTATTGTCCTTGATGTCCACACGCCATGGCCCCTTGTCGGCCTCTCGCAATTGAATCGTGCTGAAGGTAGACCATTCCGGCGTCTTGAGCGACAACCTCTTTGTGGTGATCAGCCGGTCGCTCCGGTACCAGCTGTGATAGATATACATATTCCTGGGCACCGGATCAAAGGAAGTGAAACAAAACACCTTGCCGATAGCGATGGAAAAAACGACGGCCCTGTTTTGCGGCTCGTAATCTTTTATTCCCTCGCACATGGCTGCCTGCGTGATGGCCAGCATTTTTTGAACAGACGCATTATCCTGTGCGTACACCCATGGGGAAACCGCTGCCAGGCACAGGAAAAACAGAAGGCTGATCGAGAATTTATTCATTCCTGAAAATCGTATGAATGTACGCATGAACTCCTTTGACACAGGTGTCGATAATGCGGGCCGAAGCTTCTTAGGCTTCGATGGGTTCACCCAGCGGATCAGGCAACTCGTATGGTTCCTTATCCGGATCATATTCGGTCAATAGCCTTATGCTGACCGAGTTGAGAAATGATTTCATTTTGACGAATTTGAGATGGAATTTTTCCATCACCAGAAGTAGATAGCATAACCCCTCCATTCTTCAAGGCAGGTAATTTCGTACCGATTTATGAACCCGTTTTACGTTTTAAAAATCAAGAGTAATGAATCCAATTGAACCAGTATGTTTTATTGGATGACTCCGGTTGAAAATTATAAACTTCGTACCATATACCCAGATCTGGATACATTTCAGTATACGCATGTTAATCAAAACCTCAACTGCTTTTTTCTT
>CAZBBQ010000079.1:0-6700 GCA_964489745.1 uncultured Desulfobacteraceae bacterium | reverse complement strand
ACATTTGAGAGATAATTCCTCCATAGCTTGGCTTGTTTGATCCTGAGAAAGTATTCCACTTTCGATCAGTTTGGCTATAGCCTTAATCCTAAAGCGGTCCATGCCTGAGAATTGCCTGGAGAGCTGATCTTCATGTCCTCCTTCTTTAACAACGAGCCCTTTGTCAATCAAGTACATTGGGTACCTGCATGATATCCTCAACCACAGATCAAAGTCTTCAGCTGCCGGAAGGGTTTCATCAAAGAGACCAACATCTTCAAAAAGAGACCTCTTTATAATCACGCTTGATGGGCTCACGAGGCATAATTTTAACGATTGCGCAAATATATTCCCTGATGGTTTTTTATGCCGTTTCTTTTGATTGACGCGCCTCCCATTTTTTATCCATATTTCTTCTGTCTGGCAGGCGACAGTATGAGGATTTTGATCGATAAATTCTATCTGAGCAGATAACTTTTTCTTAAGCCAGTAATCATCGGAGTCTAAAAATGCAATCCAAGGTGCTTCCGAACTCTTTATTCCTCTATTTCTGGCTGCTGATACCCCCATGTTGTCCGGCTGTTGTATATAGTGTATTGCAGGCATATATTTGGACAGAGCCTCATGGGTGTTATCAGTTGATCCATCATCAACTACCAGTATCTCGAAATCCTTAAAGCTTTGGTCAAGGACAGATGACACTGCCCTCACCACCTTCTCAGACCGGTTAAATGTTGGAATTATTACACTAACTTTGGGCATTTTTTAAAGCAATTCCCATATGAATGCAAACACTCCTGCCAAAAGGAGATTGACTTCAGCGATAGATTGCAGAAGATATCCATCCCTTATCCATCCCTTATAATATGCCCCAAGATAAAAAAACGAAATCATGAAACACACAATATAGAAATAACCTAAATTTGAAACCATCCCTATAGCCGTTGATACTAGTATCAATATACCAAAAAGGCTGTTTAATAATAGTAAAAGCTTGAGTGCCCTTTCTTCCCCAAGGGCAATTGGAAGGGTCTCCTTGCCACCTATTAAATCCCCCTGGATATTGAGGATGTCAAAGATGCCAGACCGCATATAACACATAGATGAGACAAAAAAGAAAGAGACTAAAACACCAGGCCAAAAAGGCTGAGGCCATCCAATAATGGGAAGTAACGAGCTGATTGTACCCCACGCCAATGCCTCTGATATGCTTTTTGACCCGGGAAGGTCCTTTATCTTTCCATACCGCCCCAGATATCCAAGTCTCCATGGCATTATCGGAATGCTATAGACTAAGCCAAGGATATTCAGAGCAAGAAAAAGCAAAAACTGGGCGATTCCCAGAGAAAGTGAGAGAATGAGGCCTGCACATATCCCTATCAGAGAGGTAATTATAAGAAAAGTTTTGTGCGTGGTATAGAAACGGGCTGTGCTAGGATCGTTATATGCACTGGCCTCTTTGTCAAGAAAACGGTTTAAGATATGCATGCTAAAAACATACAGAAGGGCAAGAAATGGATGGATAAAATCAGCATTTCCTCTTGATAGAATAAGCCCGGCATAGGTAAGAAAAAATGCCCCTAGTGCCTCAGGAAGAGTTATCTTCACTAAAAATTGAAAAACCTTTTTGAATATACTTCTCAGTGGATAGTGCCTGGCTTTGCCCATTGTTTTCAATCTATCAGTCACACTTTTAATCATCCAATTTGGTGTTGAGGCACCACCTGTAACCCCAGCTGTTTCTGATGATGAAAACCAGGAGTTCTGTAGTTCCTTCTCAGTCTCGATATGAAACGAAGGTTTACCTGTTGACTGTGATATCTGATAAAGCCGATTGGTATTGCCACTATTATATCCACCGACTATTACCATGCTATCAACCTCAGAGGCTAATGATCGGACTTCCTTCTGTCTTTTATATGTTTCGTCACAGATAGTATCAGATATTATGACATCTGGATAACGACCCTTGATGGCATCTATTATTTCTTTGTAGGAATCTACATCTTGTGTTGTTTGAGATACCAGAATTAATTTTTTCTTGTCAGGAAGTTTTTCGACCTCTTCAACAGAACGTATAACAATACCCTGGCCTTTGCTATACCCCATTAAACCGATAACCTCCGGATGTTCGGCATCTCCAAATATGACGGGAGTATAGCCTTTGTTGCTATATTTTTTTATTATTGCCTGTACCTTTGCCACTCGCGGGCATGTTGCGTCAATTAACGTGAGATTCGAAGACCGTATCATTTCCCTTTCAGTCGGTGTAATACCATGAGCCCTGATAATTACCCTTCCTTTGTCATGCGTGGTAATAGTATCTTTGACATCCACCCCTTTCGATCGAAGAAGATCTAATACCTGTTGATTATGGATTATGGGCCCATAGGTGAAAAGCTCTCCGTCACCTTTGTTTGCCTCGGATAGTGCAATTTCCATTGCCCTTCTTACTCCCATGCAAAATCCAGCAGTTTTTGCTAATTTAACCTTCACCAGTCATCTCCTCCCTGATGGATCCGAAGTATTTGTCTGCACTAGAGATCAATTTTTCTCTTCCATCTATCTCTGGAATAAGCTCCCGTAATAATTTTCTCTTTGGAAGACCTTTTGTGTATAACAGTAGAAAGCCTTTTATAATATTTATTGCCCTATTTTCTCTAAAATATTCTATGAGAAGCGAATAATGATCCATAATTAACTGATATCTTTCATCAAGGTTTGGAATTTCATACCTTCCCTTATTTTCCATATCTAAGATTTGCTTGAAAATCCATGGATTCGTTAACGCTCCCCTGCCAATCATAACACCATCACAGTTCGTTTCAGAGCGCATCTTTAAGGCTAAAGAAGGTCTTGTTATATCACCATTACCTATCACAGGGATTTTCACTGCCTTCTTTATCTTAGCAATTAAGGCCCAGTCAGCATTTCCATAAAATCCTTGGCTGGCAAAGCGCGGATGAATGGTAATCCCATCAGCTCCACTGTCTTCAATTATACTCGCAATCTCAAGGGCATTCGCCTCTTCTGGTGACCAGCCAGCCCTGATCTTTACCGTCAATGGAAGGGGGCTCCTTTTTCGCACAGCAGTGAGAATCTTTGCCACCCTTTTTGGATCCCGCATCAGAGCTGCTCCTGATCCTGTCTTAACTACTTTTTTTACTGGACACCCCATGTTTATATCAACAATATCCAGCCCCTTTTCACCTACCATCTGCGCCGATATGGCCATTGTATCCGGCTCTGATCCAAATAGCTGAGCACCAACAGGCCTTTCAGAAGGACGACTTTCAAGATAGGCATGAGTTTTTGCCTGCCCCCTGGAAAGACCAATAGCGCTGACCATCTCTGTAATAACAAGACCTGCTCCCATTTTCTTAACAATAAGGCGAAAGGGGAGGTTTGTTTTTCCTGACATGGGCGCCATTATGAGCCAGTTTTGTATATGTACTGTGCCAATAGTTATCATAGTTTTATTTTAAATGAATCCGTCTTCCATTTCAATTGAATAAAAGATCTTTCTTCCTCTTGACTTCGAGAGGGCTATAAAATATTTCTATTGATAAAATCCTAAAACTGGAGGAAATAGATGACAAAAGATGTAAAGGATAAAATAGAGATTATTGAAGGAGATATTACAAAGATGGAGGTAGACGCCATTGTAAATGCTGCTAATACTTCTCTTTTAGGTGGTGGAGGGGTTGATGGGGCGATACACAGGACAGCTGGCCCGGAACTCCTTGCTGAATCGAGAACGCTAGGTGGGTGCCCAACTGGTGAGGCCCGCGTAACAAAGGGGTATCGGTTACCTGCCAAATGGGTTATCCATACAGTCGGTCCAATCTGGTCCGGTGGGTATGAAGATGAGGATGAATTGCTGTCCAACTGCTACATGCATTCCTATAAAGCAGCATTAGATATAGGTGCAGTAACGATTGCTTTTCCATCCATAAGTACCGGTGCCTACCGCTTTCCCCTGAAAAGAGCGGTAAATATTGCCTTAAGAGAAACCAAATTCTTCCTTCAACACAACCAATCCATTAAAAAAGTTATCTTTGTCTGTTTTGGTGGTGATGTGTATAACAAATATCAGGAAGTGTTTAAAGAGATCTTTAAGTAAGGGGCCCTAGCGCTTTTTGTGTGCAGCATAATTAACAAATCGGAATTTTCAAATCTTCCCAAAGTGGGCAATAGTATGTGCAGAATATAGAGCAGGATCTGTCATTTTGGGCGTTAACGCCTTTATTTTATTGCCATACTTCTCCTTTTGTATTAGAGATACCAACCAATCATAACCTTATGTCAGGCCAAAAAACAGTGACCAAAAAATATACTACTATTTTAGACACGATTGGTAATACACCGATTGTTCCTATAAGACATCTTAACAAAAAAGATAAAGTCCAGATTTTTGCCAAACTTGAGTCTTTTAATCCCGGGGGCTCTATTAAAGACAGAGTAGCTCTCTCTATGATAGAAGAGGCAGAAAGAAAAGGTCAATTAACCAAGGATAAAATAATTGTTGAGGCAACAAGTGGTAATACAGGAATAGGCCTCGCCCTTGTTGCTGCTATTAAAGGGTATCCCCTTGTGCTCACCATGTCTGATTCAGTGAGCGAGGAAAGAAGAAAGATACTGAAGGCATTGGGTGCAGATCTTCGGTATACATCATCCCGCCTTGGTACCGATGGCGCTATTGAAGAGGCATATAATCTGGTGAGAGAAAGCTCCGATAAATACTGGCTTGCAGATCAATTTAACAATGAAAGTAACTGGATGGCCCATTATAACGGAACTGCTGTCGAGATTTGGGAACAGACTGGTGAAAAAGTGACCATGGTGGTAGCCGCAATTGGCACTGCAGGTACTGCAATGGGCCTTTCTAAGAAATTAAAGGAGTGCAACCCAAAAATCAAGATAGTGGGAGTCGAACCCTATCTGGGCCATAGTATCCAGGGAATGAAAAATATGAAGGAATCCTATCGGCCTGAAATATTTAAAAAAGATCTTCTGGATCGCATTGTCCATATCGAAGATGAAGAGGCCTTCCAGATGACAAGAAGACTTGCCAAAGAAGAAGGCCTCTTTGTTGGTATGAGTTCAGGGGCAGCCATGGCCGCCACTCTTAAGGTAGCACAAGAGATAAAAGAGGGTGTCCTTGTGGTTATCTTTCCGGATGGCGGTGAACGATACCTGAGCACCAATCTATTTATGGACAAAAAAAAGACTGACATCAAATTCTATAATACATTGACGAAGCAAAAAGATGCCTTCATCCCTCTAAAAGAAAATGAGGTTTCTATCTATTCCTGCGGACCCACAGTATCAAAATTAATAGATCTTGCTAATTGCAGGAGATATATTGTCGCTGATCTTCTAAGACGATACCTTGAGTTTAAGGGTTTTGCTGTTACACATATAATAAATATTACTGATCTGGATGATACGACCATTCAGGGAGCAGAGGCTGCGGGTGAAGCAATGCCAGCGTTCACGCAGAGATATTACCGGGAATTCCTTAAAGATATGACGACTCTCAATATCAAACGGGCAACCAATTACCCCTTGGCCAGCGATCACGTGGAAGACATGATCAATGTTACTCAAAAACTCTTAGAAAAAGGTTGTGCCTATGAAAGATTACGCTCTGTCTACTTCGACATCTCCCGTTTTAGGGACTATGGGAAACTTTCGAGGGTAGATTTAAACAAAATCAGGATCGGCAAAACAGTTGACCTTGACAGGTATGAAAAAGATAACCCACGAGACTTTACCTTGCTCAAGAGATCAACATTGAATGAACTTAAAAGAGGGATATTCTTTTCTACCAAGTGGGGAAATGTACGGCCCAGCTGGCATATAGAATGTGCTGCCATGGCCATGAAATATCTTGGCGAAACCTTTGACATTCAAACCGGTAGCACCGACATGATTTTTCCACATCACGAAAACAATATCGCTATCTTAGAATCCCTTTATGGTAAGCCAGTCGTCAACCACTGGATCCATAATGAATTGGTAAAGGAAAAAACTATCACACTCAGAGATGCGCTTAATAAAGGCTATACTGGAAGGGAAATCAGATACTGGCTTATTACTATGCATTACAGAAAAGCTATTGATTTTTCATGGTCAAAACTGGCTATAGCAAAAAATACCGTCTCCCGTTTAGATAGATTCGTCCATAAACTCCGCTCCTGCCAAAAACGGCCACATAATAGCGAAATCGATCAATTGATCTATGATCTTAGGCATACGTTTACACAGGAAATGGATGATGATCTGAATATTGCACCTGCCCTGGCTGCCCTCTTTGAATTTATGCATCATATCAATCGTATAATGGATTCCAAAGGCTTACACCCATCTGATCGAGATAAGATTGAAGCTATTCTATCCAAGCTCAACTCAGTGCTCATGGTAATGGATCTGGCAGAGGCAGAGCCCTCGCAACAGATAGACAAATTAATGAAAGAAAGGGCTGATGCTCGGGAAAAAAAGGATTGGGCAAAGGCTGATACAATACGGAATGAACTAAAGGGATTGGGAATTGAGATTATTGATACCAAAGATGGAACAAGGTGGAGAAAGATTACATGAATACCTTAGGTGAGATAATGATATCGTGTGGCGGAGAGAGAGGGATTCGAACCCTCGGTAGAGCTTTCGCCCCACACTCGCTTAGCAGGCGAGCGCCTTCAGCCGACTCGGCCATCTC
>CAZBBQ010000078.1:0-6717 GCA_964489745.1 uncultured Desulfobacteraceae bacterium | reverse complement strand
TAGACAGATCTAATAAAGAGTTGACATAATTTTTGCTGATAGGTTTAATGTCTATAAGGGAATAGAGGCGTATAAAGGAGATCAAAATTGATCCATACTGCTACCTGGAAAGAGGCAAAAGAAGGCCTGATTACAGATATCTATTTTGAGAGAACCAAGAAGATCTTGAAGGCCAAAGGGATAGATGTATCTGTTCGGGCAGAGTTTATGGCTCATGGTTTCCCATTAAACTGGCCCTGGGCAGTGCTGGCAGGGGTTGAGGAATGTGTTGAGGTGTTAAAAGATCTTCCAGTTGATGTCAGAATAATGAAAGAAGGGACCATATTCGGAGCTAACCAGCCTGTAATGGAAATTAGCGGAAGATATCTTGACTTTGGCCAATATGAGACAACACTCCTTGGTCTTATATGCCAGGCATCTGGTATAGCTACCAGGGCTGCCAGATGTAAAAAGGCAGCAGGCAGCAAGGAAGTGATAAGTTTTGGCGCTCGCAGGATGCACCCCACAATAGCTCCTTTGATAGAGAGAAATGCATATATAGGGGGCTGCGACGGTGTATCCGTTAGCCTCGGGGCAAAACTTATTGGGAAAGAACCGGTAGGGACAATGCCCCATGCACTTATTCTGATTATGGGCGACACTGTAAAGGCTACAAAGGCATTTGATGAGGTAATCGAGCCAAAGGTGAGGAGAGTCAGCCTGATAGATACCTTTAATGATGAAAAGATAGAGGCGCTTAATGTCGCAGGGGAATTGGGTGAGAAGCTTTATGCTGTCAGGCTTGATACACCACGAAGCAGAAGAGGGGATTTTTTGGAAATCATGAAAGAGGTAAGATGGGAGCTTGATCTCAGGGGATACAGAGAGATAAAGCTTTTCCTGAGCGGCGGCATCGATGAAAGGGATATTGAAAGATACAATCCGCTTGCAGATTCCTATGGTATTGGCACTGCAATAAGTAATGCGCCGGTAGTGGACTTTTCTATGGATATAATAGAGATAGATGGTCATCCTGTAGCAAAAAGAGGGAAGATGTCAGGTTCTAAGCGGATTTTTAGATGTAAAGAGTGTTTCAAAACAAGAGTCTCTGCAGCGAATGAAAGGCCCGAAAGATGTTCATGCGGAGGTGTTGAGGAAGAGATTTTGGTTCCCTTTACCTCTAAAGGACATTTGCTGCAAGCCATGCCGAAAGCTTTCCAGATCAGGGACTATGTGTTAGAGCAGTTGAGTAAGGTAGAATTATAATTTTATAGAACCATCCATGCCCCAAAAAAATAAAAGAAAGGTTGCTCATTTAAATCGTTTGTTGAATTACATATTAGGAAACAGGCCCGATGAATTTGGCCTTGTCCCGGATAAAGAGGGTTACATAAGCTTGAAAGAGCTTCTTAAGGCTATTAATGAAGAGCCCAATATGGCCTATGTGAGAGAATCCCACATTCAAGAGGTTTTGTTACATAATAGAGATGGCTCTTTTGAGATTACCGAGAAAAAGATACGATCTATCAAGCGAAATTTTACCCCAGTCAACAAGGATCAAGATCGCGTTCATCCTCCAAAAACGCTCTATAAGGGAATTAAACGAAAGACATACCCCTTTATTCTTAAATCTGGGCTGTTGCCGGGATCAAGAGAGCATATAGTAATGACAAAAGACAAAGATCTTGCCATACGGATTGCACATCGATTAGATCAACAACCAATTATCTTGGAAATAAAGGCAGGAGTAGCCGCTGAAAATGGGATCCCCTTTTTCCTTTTCGGTGATTCTATCTATCTCGCGGATAAAATTCCAGTCCAGTTTATTAGTGGCCCACCATTGCCAAAAGAGCTGCCTTCCAAAAAAGAGCCTGTGGAGAAAGAAAGGGAAATCATTTCAGGATCATTTATTTTGAGAGCGGAAAGGGATCCTGATCTTAAGCGGCGAAAAAACGTAAAAAAAAGAAGTGAGTGGAAGAAAGAGATAAAAAAAGATAGAAAAAGGGCAGGCCTTAGAAAAAGCAGGGTGCATTCATTTTTTTAAGAAAACACCGGAGTTGTATTAAATAAAGAGATGGAGGTAATTATGGATCCAGTGGATATGCTATCTACCGTTAATCTGGGTGTTCCCCTTTATATGGTTATTTCTTTCGTCGCTATAATTTCTATATGTCTCCTGCTTAGCCGGATACAGTTAGGGCTTGCCGTATCATTTCTCTTTGTCTTTTATATTGGATACTTTTACAATAAAACATTATTACTTAAAGCTATTGAAGGTTCTATCACAGGAACAGTGATATATGTATGCCTGGGCCTTATTATTATTATTTTGGCTGTAATCTCTTTCATTTCATCCAATAAGTAAGCCCACTAGAATTCTACATAAGACATTCTAACGGGACCAGCAAATTTTACCTCTAAATCTTTTATTACCTGAGGTGGATTAAGGATTTCTTATGTCTGAGGGAAAGATAATTGAATACATCGACCAGAGAAAAATTGTGCTCTCTGTATGTCTGAGAGATAAGGGAAACAAGCTCCAACTTTTAACCATATCTAACCATGAGGTAAGTATTTCTCCCAAAAGAGCTCTTCTCATTTCATCTGCCATTGTAAACACCTCTCGATCAAAGGGAGAATTACTAAAAGAGTTAAAAGCAATTGAAAAAATACGAACCGATTATATGGCCCAAGCATCTGTTCAAGATCTCTGGGAACTCACTCATGAGGAAAATAGTGCTTTTACCTATAAATATCTTGCGCAGCTTTCCTTTGGAAGAGATATCACTGATAATCACATATCTGCTCTGGTTAGAGCCCTCTTTGCAGATGGTGTTTATTTTAAGGTAAAAGATGGCTCTTTTATCCCCAACAGTCCAGATAAAGTAGAACAAGCAATAAAGGCAAGAGAAGCCGCTGAATTAAGAGAGCAGGAGTTAGCAGAAGGAGCAAATTTCCTTAGGGAAATAATAAATAGCAGACATCCTGAGGAACTCCCCTTAAAAGATAAGATCATTGAACTACTCATTCAGCTTGCCCTTTATGGAAAGGATGCCCCAGATTATAACCTCGGTAAGGAAATGTTTTCCCGGGCTGGAATAAAGAATATAGATAATGCTCGCCGCATATTAGTAAACCTGAATATATGGGATGAGGATGAAAACCTTGATCTTCATAAGTTTAACATCAGATCCAATTTCAGTGAGCTTGCCCGTAAGGAAACAGATAGTATAATAAAAAAAGAGGTAGACTCAGCGGAACGGAAAGACCTGCAAGATCTATCTATCTTTACCATTGATGGGCCATATACGAAGGATTTTGATGATGCATTAAGCTTAGAGCCTATTGAGGGAGGCTATAGGCTTGGTGTCCATGTTACCGATTTAACTCCATTTATCAAGGTTGGTGGACACTTAGATAGGGAAGCCTATCACAGAGCAAGCTCGATCTACCTTCCGGTTACCCATGTTCCCATGTTCCCACCAAGTCTTTCTAATAATGCATTAAGTTTAGTAAAAGGCTTTAAGCGGGTTGCTCTCTCCCTTTTTGCACATTTTGACAGGGATTGGAACCTGATCGATTTTCATTTTACGCCTACCATTGTACGGGTAGAAAAACAGCTTACCTACGATCAAGTAAATGCAGGATATAAGGAAGAGCCGATTTTTTCGACTCTCTATCAGTTGTGTCAAGCGCTCAGGCAAAAGAGGGTTGATAATGGCGCCATGCTTATCCCTCTCCCAGAAATCCATTTTGAATTCGACAATAATTCAGGTATATACCCTACATTGATAGAACAGAATACTCCCTCTAAAATTATTGTCTCAGAATGCATGATTTTGTATAACTGGTTAACAGCAAAGTTTGCCTCTGAAAGGGGTCTGCCTATCCTTTATCGAAGTCAAGAACCACCTCAGGAAACACTGCCAATTGATGAGGATAAGTATATCTATTATGTATTTCAGCAAAGGCGAAAGCTTCGGCCTCTCTACATAGACACAATACCTCATCCACATAGTAGCCTTGGGATTGATATATACACCAACGCAACTTCCCCACTCAGAAGATATATGGACGTGCTTGTCCAGAGGCAGATCTATTCTGCTATACTTCAGAAAAGTCCTGAATATGAAGAAATGAGGCTTAAAGAGCTCAATATGGTGATACAGCAGGCACTAAAAGATATTAATTTAATGAAGAGAAATCAGGTCCGGTATTGGATGCTTAAGTATCTTGCAGGATGCATACATGATAGCTTTAAAGCGATTGTTCTCCAAAAACTTAAGTATAAATATTCGATAATATTAACCGATCTACTTTTTGTTGTTGCCCTTCCAAACATAAGAGGTCTCGATCTGTCACCAGGTGAAGAGATAGAGGTGGCTGTGAAAAAATCAGATCCTTGGGATGACATACTCATACTTGAAATGGCTACTTAATCCTATCACATCATTTGTCGAGTGTATCGCTATGCTATGCCTCAACTATCTTCCTTAAGATCAATGTACCGTTTCTATCATATACAAATATCTCAAAAATGAGTGGTCGATTGACTGATTTGCTGAGTGTATATTTACTGCTTATTGACTTGAACCTCTGAATAAAAAACCGCTGCCCATTCCTATAGTTTACAGGAAGCCCGTCTTTAAGCTGTGAGTCAGGATAAACCCAAACCTCAGATTTATCGGAATCCTTTATGCGGGCAAACACAAATATATACCCGCCAATAGGTTCCTCATTCAACTGTTTGTTTATAATCCTGAAGTCAATATTAATTGTCGATTTATTTCTTTCTATTTTTAGTTCATCAATGTCCACAAGTGTGGTCAAAGATGATTCACCATGATCTACTGTTACTAAAGACCTTGGGTTTTGATCTTTTTTCTGTGTAATATAATCATCCAATAGGGCAATATGCTGTTTAGATTCCTCAAGGCTTTTTTTTGTTGTTATAAGCATTGCTCTAAGCTCAGCGTTTTCATCTGCCAGAATTCTATTTTGCCTATAGTAATTAATGAATACGTTGGTTAAACAAATAGTCGCTACAATATAGAAGACAAAAAACAGCGAAACCCATAATAAAAAATGGGAAGATATCTTACATGTCCTTACCTTGCCTACACTCTTAAAGATTATAACTGTCAACCGTTCTTTGATCTTAGAGCCCTTTTTTATATCCTTTTTCCTTTTGTTGGTGGAATTCACGCCTTTTTCTTGATTTTCTATTTGCTGTCTCCTCGACTCAGTTGAACCGTTTTTCTCTGTCATGGTAGTGATCGTTGTTGTGTATCCCTTAAAGCAGTATGGTACACAACCAAACGGTATATACAGAGGAATGGTCTATTGTTGGAATACTCTGGCAAAGATCTCCTCAACATATTTGAGATGTTGATTAAGGGAAAATGTCTCATCTATCTCATTATTGCTGAGATAGTCCTGAATATCAGGATCGCTTAAGACAAGTTGTTTGAAGCTTTCTCCAGTACTCCAGGCTTGAAGAGAGTTTTTCTGCGTTATTGAATAGGCATGTTGACGGGAACAACCCTTTTTTACCAAGGCCAAGAGAATTTGCTGAGAAAAGATGAGCCCCTGTAGTTTTTCAAGATTCCTGACCATAGCGTCCTTTTTAACCACTAAATTTCTCATCATTCCTGTCAACCGATTGAGCATGTAATCTATGAGAATGGTGCTGTCTGGTGCGATCACTCTTTCCACAGAGGAATGACTAATATCCCGTTCGTGCCATAGGGCCATGTTTTCCATCGCAGCAATGGAGTTGGATCTAACAAGTCGAGCCAGTCCTGAGAGATTTTCAGAGCCAATTGGGTTCTTTTTATGGGGCATGGCTGATGAGCCCTTTTGTCCTGAGGTGAAAGCCTCTTCCGCCTCACCAACTTCTGTTCTCTGTAAATGCCTAATCTCAACTGCCATCTTTTCAATGGAACCTGCCAGGATTGCCAGTGCAGTAAAATACTGTGCATGTCTATCTCTTTGAATAATCTGTGTTGATATCTCCGCAGGTTTTAGATCAAGATGTTCGCAAACATATTTTTCTATTCTTGGGGGAATATTAGCAAAGGTTCCTACAGCCCCGGATATCTTTCCATAGCTTATCACATCCTGAGCCTGTTTGAGCCGCCCGAGGTTTCGTTGCATCTCGCTATACCATACAGCCAGCTTGAGGCCAAAGGTTATGGGTTCTGCATGGATTCCATGGGATCGACCGATCATTGCAGTGTTCTTATGTTCAAAGGCCTTTTCCTTTAAAACATCCATAAGGTTGTGGACATCATTTATAATGATCAGGAGTGCCTCTCTGAGCTGAAGTGCAAAGGCGGTATCCAGGATATCAGATGATGTGAGTCCCATATGGATAAAGCGCGCATCAGGTCCAACAGACTCCTCAACATTCGTTAAAAAGGCAATCACATCATGCTTTACCGTTTCCTCAATCTCTTGGATCCTGTCAACAGAGAAACTCGCTTTTTGTTTGATAGTTTCAACTGCCTCTTGTGGGATCATTCCCTCTGCAGCCATGGCCTCGCATACAAGGATCTCGACTTGAAGCCATTTGTCAAAGCGATTTTGGGGCTCCCATATCGCTGCCATTTGTGGCCGTGAGTATCGCTCAATCATAGAGTCACCTAAAAATGTAGATAAATCAGTTTCTTGTAAGCCGGTTTTTTTATAAAATCAAGACAAAACATGCTGAGCACACAAAGGCAATAAAAATTCATA
>CAZBBQ010000077.1:5318-6868 GCA_964489745.1 uncultured Desulfobacteraceae bacterium | reverse complement strand
AAAACCGATCGTACCAATGGCAAATACCAGCAGGATGAGCAGGAGGGCTTTCGTAATTCTTTTACGCATGAGTATATTCATTATTGTTTCCCTATAGCATCTGAATCCAATATATTCAAATGGACTGATTTTTCTTCAGTCCGCCATAGTCGAACAAGCCAGCCAGTCAGCCATAAAAACGGCGGAAAAGAAACACGGTTGATAAGGCTTCATTCTTTTTAGTGGTTATATCACTTAAAATCTTTTAACCAAAGGAATTTTCGCTTGGCATACCCTATTACTTTTTCTATTTCATCCTGCATATCTTTTAGGCACGTAGGCACTGTTGACATAATTTTTAATAAAATATACATTTACATTACTAATTATTGTTTAAGGAGGGGAAGATGAAGGTTAAATTAGTGCCCTATATTTCTTTCATTGTTTTTTCACTATTTATTTTCTGTTCTGTTCCTGTGTCTCAGGCAAAGTCTCCGGGTCAGATCAGGGCCATGAAAGAAAGAGGAGATACCGTTAGCAAAAGAAAAAATAGGTTTGTGGCAAAAGTCCTTAACCAGTCTGGGATTAATTATACTATTGATAGGTATGGGATAGTCACCAGGATTAATGTTACCGGTGAGTGGCGAAATGTAACAAGGATAGATGTAGTTCCTATGGTAAGAAAGGGCCCCGCAGGAGATGAGGTTGTAGGGCACGAAATATTTATATATACAGATAAGGAGACGGTGCATCTCCTATCGCATCTTAAAGTCAGATAGATGGGTGTAATTAGAATCCTTAAAAAATCTTTTCTATCTTTCAAGGAAGATGGGTGTCTTAATCTTTCAGCTGCTATCTCCTTTTATGCGATTCTTTCACTTATTCCCTTTCTCTATCTTCTTGTTTCATTGGTTGGCGTTTTTGTTGGATCTAAGGGCGAGATATTACCAAAGGTAAGCGTATATATCAATCAACTCATTCCCTTTATCAGCGAGCATGTTTTACATGAAGTTGGCCGGATAAACCTGGGTAGCGGGATTTTTGCCTGGTTTGCTGTTGTTTTTATGTTATGGGCGAGCACCCTTATTTTTGATTCGATTGAATTTTCCCTGACAAGGGTATTTAAAGGTGAACATGTACGACCTTTCTGGGTTTCTAAGATAATGTCTTTGCTTTTTGTGCCTGTGGTCGGCCTTGCTTTTATTTTCCTTCAGATTTTTAATTTGGCTATAGATGCCTTTATTATGCTAAACAACTATTTTGGCATCACCTTGGTACCGATTTTTTTGAATAGTATAGGGCTCAAATATATCTTTCCCTTGCTATTGGCCTTCCTTTTTTTAAGTGCACTCTATGCTATAGTGACTCCAGGAAGGATTTTCTTTAGTGAAGCCATGATAGGAGGCATTATCTGTGCAATTATGCTGGAGATTGCAAAACATGTATTTGGCTGGATGATTATACATAATCCTAATTTTGGTCTTGTATATGGGTCATTAAATACAATAATTCTTATGATTTTATGGATTTTTTATGCATCGGCAATATTTCTTTTTTGTGCAGAGATTATT
>CAZBBQ010000077.1:3676-5218 GCA_964489745.1 uncultured Desulfobacteraceae bacterium | reverse complement strand
CTTTAGCTCACTTTAATAATTTAAAATGCGTTTTATAGCCGATCTTCATATCCATTCCCATTATTCCATTGCTACCAGTAAGAGTCTTACCCCGGAGAATTTGGATCTCTGGGCACACCGCAAGGGAATCCAGGTTCTTGGAACGGGCGATATATTTCATCCGGGCTGGTATCAGGAGATACAAGAGAAGATGCTGCCAGCAGAGGATGGTCTCTATAAGCTTAAAGATGAATATTGCATAAAAAAAGACTACCTTATCCCTTCATCTGCACCCACAGTCAGGTTCATTCTTTCAGGAGAAATAAGCAGTATCTATAAAAAAAATGGCAGGGTTAGAAAGGTGCATAATCTTATTCTATCCTCATCATTTGATGCAGTAAAGAAGATACAAAGCAAGCTGGAAGCAGTGGGGAATATCAGATCTGACGGAAGGCCTATACTTGGGTTACCCTCAAAGGATTTATTGGAGATAGCCTTAGAGGCAGGCGATGGCACAGTTCTTATTCCTGCCCATATATGGACCCCATGGTTTTCTGTGCTTGGTGCAAAAAGTGGGTATGATACGTTTGAAGAATGTTTTGATGACCTCACAGAAAACATTTTTGCAGTTGAGACCGGACTTTCATCCGATCCACCCATGAACTGGCTCTGTTCATTTTTAGATAGATATACACTGATTTCAAATTCAGATGCACATTCACCGGAGAAGTTAGGGAGGGAAGCGAATCTCTTTGACGCAGACCTTTCCTATCCTGCTATCATTTCCGCAATGAAAGGAGATAGGAATAATACATTCTTAGGAACAGTAGAGTTCTTTCCGCAGGAAGGTAAGTATCATTTAGATGGACACAGAAAGTGTGGCATTTGCTGGACACCACAGGAGACAATAAAACACAAAGGAATGTGCCCTGTATGCGGCAAGAAGGTAACCATAGGGGTTTTGAATAGGATCATGCAGCTTGCTGACCGGGTAGATCCGGAATTAAGAGATGATAAAAAACCGTTTTACTCCCTTACTCCATTGAAAAATCTTATTGCAGAGATCAAAGGAGTTGGTGCGCAAAGCAAAGCGGTGAACATACAGTATGAAGAACTTTTACGCAAGGGAGGATCAGAATTTTCAATCCTTCTTAATCTTCCTTTTGAGCAGATTCAAGAAATTGGAGATGAAGTATTAGCAGAAGGAATCAGAAGGCTCAGGGATAGAAAGGTGTTCATTGAGGAAGGTTATGATGGTAAGTTTGGCCGGATAAAGGTTTTTTCCCCTGGAGAAGTTCAGTCTCTCTCATCCCAGATATCTTTTTTTGAACAGGCGTATGAAAAGCCGAATACAACGAGTATCAATGTGAAGGATTTGTATATACGAGCCGATGAACAAAAAAGAGGGGAAGTTGGTATAAAAGAAAGTGAAGGGCGGTTGCATGAAACGACGTATGGGATCACAATGAATCCCATACAAAAGAAGGCAGTCAATCATTATAAGAATCCGTGCCTGATTCTGGCGGGTCCAGGCACCGGAAAGACATTAACCTTAACAATGAG
>CAZBBQ010000077.1:0-3576 GCA_964489745.1 uncultured Desulfobacteraceae bacterium | reverse complement strand
ACAGTCAGCACATTTCACTCTTTTGGTTTGTCCTTTTTAAAAGAGCATGCGCATCACTTTGGAAGGTCCCCGGGGTTTTCTATTTTTGGCGATGATGAAAAGGCCTATATCTTTACGTCATCTCTGGGTGTAAAACGCAGGGATATTCATGGGGTTGTAGAACAGATACGCCTGGCAAAAAACAGGATGCACACACCTTCAGAGCTTGAGGATGGAGAGCTTACAGCTCTTTATGCTGCATATGAAGATAGGTTAAAGAAAGAAAATGCCTTTGATATTGATGATTGTGTGGTGTGTCCAGTGAGACTACTTAAAGACAGCAGTTCTATACGGGAGGGAGTACAAGAAAAATACCCGTGGGTATGTATTGATGAATATCAGGACATAAATTTTGCTCAATATAGCCTGATCAGACTTCTTGCGCCTGAGAAGGACTCTAATATTTTTGCTATTGGTGACCCTGATCAGGCTATCTATGGCTTTAGAGGGGCTGATAATACCTTTATTAAACAATTTAAGGATGACTATCCTTGTGCGACAATCTATGGGCTTACGACATCCTACCGATGCTCAAAGACAATTCTTGAGGCATCTGGCCAGGTTGTAAGGCCTCGGGAAAGAAGCAATCTATTGGCGGGGATAGAAACGGGTGTGTCAATTGACATTCGGGAATGCTCTACTGAAAAAAGCGAAGCAGAGTTTGTGGCAAGAACTATAGAAAAGCTGATGGGAGGTGTGAGATTTTTTTCTTTTGATAGCGAGATTACCGATGGCAGTGAGGAAAGCGAGGCAACCTCTTTTTCTGACTTTGGTGTTTTGTTTCGGCTTTCAAGGATGGCTCCAGATATTATTAAGGCAATGAATGATCATGGTATTCCCTACCAGCTTGTAGGGGAAGAGCCATTTTTCAAGCAAGAGCCATTAAAGACTGTTATAGATATCCTCCGTCTTATTATGATGCCCTCTCATAGTGTATTGAATCAAAGACTCAAGGAAAAACAGATAAAGGGATTATCTGAATCTACCCTCCTGCAAATAAGTCGGAATGCAAACATACACACAATAGAGGAATATTTTAGCGAGATAATTACACTCTTTTTCCCTGACATTATGGTATCTCACAAAGATGCTATCGAAAGACTCCTGTCCCTGTCAAAGGAATATGGTTCAGACGTCTCCTCATTTCTCTCATTGCTTCAGTTAGGAAGCCCTTCCGATACCTACAATCAATCAACAGAGCAGGTTGCCCTTATGACGGTCCATGCAGCAAAGGGTTTGGAATTTTCTCATGTTTTTATCATAGGCTGTGAGGATGGTATTCTGCCGTATACTCTCTTTTCAAATAATACCTCCGACATTGAAGAGGAAAGAAGGCTCTTGTATGTGGGTATGACAAGGGCCAAGAGAACACTTTTTTTATCACATGCAAAAAAAAGAAATCTTTTTGGTAATTCTTTCCATTTGCCTATTTCCCCATTTTTAAACAATATTACAGAAGAGTTAATTACAAGGGGTAGGGTGGAAACAGGGAAAAAGAAGGCACGGAATAAGCAGTTCTCCCTTTTTTCTTAAATATTTCTTTTGATTTCCAGGGAAAGAGAGTAAAATTCATAGTAGGAGATTCAGCCAAGCAGAAACAATTCCACCGGATATCAGAGCTCTGTGCATATGAGGTAAACGGGTATAAAAGATAGGACTTACCTGAGCTGAAAGAAGCATATGAAGAACAATAGTGGTAATAATAATAAAATAGTACACCTCGATCAGGTTCGAAAGATCAGAAGTGGAGAGGGCAGCGTTTTTGCTATCCTGAAAGACACCAAAAGGATAGCCATGGCTATACAACAAAGAACATGCATCCTCTGCAATACAATGAAAATGTGTGTTAATAAGACCGGCCTCTGTGCTGCCTGTTATTTAAACCTTGGCCCCAAAGAAAAGAAGATTGCAGATGAAGAGGCGGAGCATAAAAAGATCGAGCTTAAAGTAACTGATGATCGGTGGGAAGAGACATAGAGAGTGTTCAGTTACTTATAGCTTCCCCAGTTCATCCAGCAGTTGAATAACTCGTAACGACTCACCTATTCCGGTAGTGCCACTCATGCTCACTCCCACTGTGATGGTTTCCAAGATTTCATCTTTCGTGGCTCCAGCTTCTAAGGCTGACATAGTTTGGGACAGAATACATGAGCGGCATCCCGCACGAAGTCCTATGGCTAATGACATTAACCGTTTGATCTTAACACTCAGCGCTCCATCCTTATAGACTTCATCTTTCAGTCCATCTAAAGCTCCCTTTAAACCAGGGAGGAGTTTTCCAAACCTATCCCTCTGCTTTACGCGATTTTTTTCAAGCTCTATTTGACTCTCCACCATAATTGCCTCCTTGTTAAAATTATAGGGGCAAACCTTTGCTATTAGTAAAAGCTATGCCCCTTCTACCTATGCTATTATCATATCCCGCCATTATCATCCAGAATGGCCTTCTAGTCTTTCAGGATTCTGATGTTCCAGTCCTGACGCATTAGGCAGAACCCAGGCTTCGAACAATAGGTTGGATCTTGATGTGGGGGATACAGACACAAAGCTATTGATTAGTCAAATGGTGTCAAAATCTCAAAACCATTATTTGTTACTACCATTGTTTGTTCAAATTGTGCGGAGAGACTTCCATCATCTGTAACAACTGTCCAATTATCAGAAAGAACATGGAGATTATATTTTCCGAGGTTTATCATGGGCTCTATCGTGAATACCATGCCAGGAACAAATGGAATGCCCTGGCCTTTTTTGCCAAAGTGGGGAATTTGCGGTGATTCATGAAACTCAAATCCAACACCATGACCCACATATTCTCTTACCACTGAACATCCTTGGCCTTCTGCATATCTCTGAATAGCATACCCAATATCGCCAATCCTGTTTTTTGGTTTAACCATAAGAATTGCACGTTGAAGACATTCCCTGGCCACAGCAACTATTTTTTTAGCATCCTTATCAGGAGATCCCACAAAGAATGTTTTATTAGTATCTGCGTAATATCCCCCCAATATAGGAGTAACATCAACATTTACAATATCGCCATCCTCCAAAACAGTGTCATCGGGTATTCCGTGACAGATCACATTATTGATAGAGGTACACACACTTTTGGGAAAGCCATTGTAATTAAGAGGAGCAGATATGGCATTATTTTTCTTGGTGAATTCTTGTACAAGGGAGTCGATATAATTGGTTGTAATTCCAGGTTTTATATGTTCCTCAACATGATTGAGGATATCAACTGCAAGTCTGCCGGCTTTTTGTATACCGATGATATCCTTCTCTTCTTTAAGTTTTATATCATAAAGAGTGGCATATTGGGATTTTATTTTCTCGAAGTCATAAGAGAGCCAAGATTTTTTCAGCCTCCTCTTTAGTTTTTTATAGTTCATATAGTATCCATGATATGGGGTAACAATTATATAGTATACTTTCAAATAAAACCAAAAGGATCATAGGGTACACACAATAGTTGGTCAAGAATTTTTATAAAATCTCAGCGATTATAATTGATATTGCTCTTTCAGAGTTACT
>CAZBBQ010000076.1:3368-6898 GCA_964489745.1 uncultured Desulfobacteraceae bacterium | reverse complement strand
CTTTTGCCTCTTCTCTCGGAAAATGACTTGAATGTGTGTTGACATACAATCTTGCACCCTGGGACAGAAAGGGAAGATTTCGGTATCCCTCGTTTTCTTCCAAAGAAAGCAGGAAATGGGCCGTTCCAGTTCTCACTAAAGAACTTTTCACTTCCCCGAGCCGTAAATGTGAAACCACTGATCCACCCCGTTGGGCCATGCCATGGGTTTCAGCCCCCATAACATTGAATCCTTTATTGAGAGCAGCTTGTGCCAGCACTTTGGTCATAAACAGAATTCCTTGTCCACCTAATCCGCTTAAAATAATATTAATGGTTTTCATCATAATTGCTCACGCTTCAACAATAGCGCCTTTAGGGCACACCTGAATACATACTCCACAATCTACGCATAGTTCCCTGTTAATATTTACTCTTCCAAGTTCTGTGTCATGATAAAGGGCTGGGCATTCAAACCGGTCAAGGCAAAAATTGCATTCTATGCAATCATCCGTTATGATTACTTTTTTCTTGTGGGGGATGGCCTTATCCGGGTACGCAATAACACAGGGGTGACGAGCGATAATTACTGCCATTCCCCCCTCAGGGTCCTTTACGTATTTAACTGCCTTTTTAAGCAAACTCGTTGTTTTTTTAATATTATAGGGATCGACTACCTCGATGAAATCAACCCCACAGCCAGCCACAATTCTTTCAAGGGGAATAGCCTTTCCCTCACTCCCATCTGCCCGTATTCCCAGGGCAGGGGTCGGCTGCATACCAGTCATAGCTGTTGTTAGATTGTCAAGTATTACCAGGATGAATCTCGCGCCGTTATACACCGCATTCAATAATCCTGTTGTTCCGGAGTGGAAAAAGGTTGAATCCCCAATGGTGGCTACTATAGGCTGCTCTACCGAATCCTGGGCAAAGGAATGATAAAAACCCGATGCCATAGTTATTGCTGCGCCCATATCAAGAACGGTATCTACCGCACCCAGGTTAAGCCCTAAGGTATAACAGCCAATGTCCGAGGTAAATATTGCCTTTGGCCTGGCCTTCCTTATAGCAAAAAACGCTGCTCTTTCAGGGCAACCGGGACAGAGGGTTGGTCTTCGTATAGGCAGTTGAAGATCACTTACCAATTGTACTGCTTCATGATCATCATCTGCCTGAAAAGGATCTAAATTCAGCTCCTCAAGCACATTGTTTATCAATGTGTGGATTACGTGGGGAACAAGCTCCCCTTCAGATGGCACATGCCCAGATAGACGGCCCATAACCTTCTCTCTGTCTCTGAGAAGGTATTCGATGAGGGTGTCTGTCTCCTCGATGACAAGCACTTTTTGGCAGTGTGACATGAACTCAATAGCCAGGCTTTCAGGAAAGGGATAGGGGGTGCCTATCTTGAGTACAGGAATATCTATACGCTTTTCTTCAGACAGGAAATCTCGGATAACAGAGTAAGGTATGCCTCCTGCAATGATACCGAGAGGGTATTGTTTCCCTGATTCAAGAGTATGGAAATTGTATCGAGAGAGATTCTCAAATTTTTTTCCAATTTCCTTCAATTTTTTATTGAGCTCGCCATGAAGTACAAGACGGAAGCGTGGTGTGGCTGCCCACCTTTGTGGATTTTTCTCAAAAGATGCCTTCTGGTTATTCTTTTTTATTGGACCGAATGAGATATTTTGTCGTGCATGGGATACCCGAATGGCTGGCCTCAGGATCACCGGAATTCTGAATTCCTCTGAGATATCCATTGCAAGCCCAACCATCTCTCTGGCCTCCTGGGGATCAGAGGGATCCAGAACAGGCACCTTAGCAAGCCTGGCCATAAAGCGTGTATCCTGCTCCGTCTGGGAAGAATGGGGGCCAGGGTCATCGCAAGAGATAATAACGAGCCCCCCAACAGTACCTATATACGCTGCACTCATCAAGGAGTCGGCCGCCACATTCAACCCCACCTGTTTCATGCAGCAGGCAGCCCTCTTTCCTGTAATTGAGGCAGCAAAGGCATTATCCAGGGCCACCTTTTCATTTGTTGACCATTCCACATAGGTATCAAGGTTTTCTGATTTCACGAAGCGAATAACTTCGGGTAGGATCTCCGAACTGGGAGTGCCGGGATACGAGGTAACCATCTGGCAACCGGACTCTAAAAGGCCCAAGGCTATAGCCCCATTTCCAAGAAGAATTTCTTGCTTAATCATTTTTTTTCTTAACCTCTTTCGCCTTTTCTATGAGGCCCACCAGGCTCTGAATCTTCGGCTTTGGGAGTTCAAATACTCGGTCCAATTCTTCCTTGGTGTAATGGTCTTCCAGAAACGTATTGATATCTAAATACATCTTCCAACAACCAACGATCCATTTGCATGGAAGCATGTTATTTTCGAAACGACAGTATCTAAAATTTACCTCGCCGCCCACTCTGGGACATCGAAGCGTTTTCTGATCATACTGTTCGATCAATTCATTTACCTCCTTATGGTAAAGGGGTGCACCCACAGGGCTGAAATAATGGAGACCCTGCGAGTGCACTACTGAAGAAGGAAGTCACCTATCTCTTTACTTTTTAGGTGGCTCGCGTAAGCCTTAGACTTAAGCCGGTACCTTGGGTAGTTCAGCCTGTGCTTTTTTCACTTCCTCCTCAGGATAGGCATAGTCTTTGAGCTTACCTGAAAGGTAGGCATCATAGGCACCGAGGTCAAAATGTCCATGCCCACTGTGAGCTATTAATATTGTCTTTGCTTCACCAGATTCTTTACACTTAAGTGCCTCATCGATAGCAACCTTGATATTGTGACATGGTTCAGGCCCGCTTATAATGCCTTCCGTGCGAGCAAACTGTATGCCGGCCTCAAAGGTAGCAGTCTGATGCACGGCTTTGGCTTCAACAAAGCCTAATTCATTAAGGTGACATATGATTGGTGCCATCCCATGATATCGCAGGCCTCCGGCATGTGTCGGGGGTGGAATAAATCCGTGACCCAGTGTATGCATCTTGAGCAGTGGAGTCAAACCAACCACATCACCAAAATCATAGGCATACATTCCCCTGGTAACGGTGGGGCAACTTTCGGGCTCAACACAGATAATACGCAGGTCTGGCTTTTTTCCGCTGATTTTATCTCTGACCCAGGGCAGGAATTGGCCGGCGTAGTTGGAGCCCCCGCCAATATTACCTACAATAATATCTGGGTAGGCATCTGCCATCTCCATCTGTTTCCTGGTCTCCTCGCCTATGATGGTCTGGTGAAGCAGGACATGATTGAGCACACTGCCCAGAGAATAGTGGGTATCATCACGACTTACCGCTTCCTCTACTGCCTCACTGATGGCAAGTCCCAGACTTCCAGGGCAATCGGGCCATTTTTCCAGCATATCTCGACCCGCCTTAGTTTCGGTGCTGGGACTAGGGAAACACTTTCCTCCCCAGACCTCCATTGCGATGCGGCGATAGGGCTTCTGGTCATAACTTATTCGGACCATATAAACCTTGATCTCTACATCAAAGAATGCACCGGCCATACTCAAAGCGCTGCCCCACTG
>CAZBBQ010000076.1:0-3268 GCA_964489745.1 uncultured Desulfobacteraceae bacterium | reverse complement strand
TCTGGCAAATCTGCCTGGATATTATACCAATGCGTTGGCATATCCTTTTGGTCAAGAAAAAACATTCCTCTTTTCATTTTACCCTCCCCCTTTTTGATTGTTATTGTACATCCGCCGCAACAACCTTTGTCGCGGACAGATTCATCCAGTTTTATACTACAAGGAGTTTTGTTGAAGCATTCACAGCTCTATCCTTTTTACTAAAAGAATATCCTCCAGATCGCGCAATTCTTCGAGGATTGTATCGTTTACTGAAACATTTGTAGCCAAGAAAATCACATTCTGTTTTTTCGACTTTTCTTCACCCACTTGCATGCGGCTGATGTTAACCTCATATTTTCCAAGGGTGCTGGTTATTTTGCCGATGACACCAGGTTTGTCCAGATTGTTTATCAACAGGTTATGGCCTTCAGGGATGGCCTCAAGGTAAAAGTTATTGATACGCAGAATTCTGAGTAAATTATTGCCGAATATGGTCCCCGATATGATATTTTTACTTTTTTGTGTGGTAACGGTAATCTTGATGAGGCTGGAAAAATCCTCAGGGGCCTTCGTTTT
The DNA here is from genome assembly GCA_964489745.1 of uncultured Desulfobacteraceae bacterium. Lineage (GTDB taxonomy): Bacteria > Desulfobacterota > DSM-4660 > Desulfatiglandales > B25-G16 > B33-G16. The sequence continues at coordinate 2,710 of CAZBBQ010000076.1, read as the reverse complement.
GGATTCTATCACTTTCATACCCCTCTCTGCAGCAATAACAGGGGCATTAACAAAGTTCACTTGATCTTTAAGAAGAGGAGTGAGAAGTCCTTTGAGCATTGCAGAAGTGAGAGGAGTTACATTATGATTACTTATCTTTCCTGAGTAAGTTATCTGAACTTCCAGGATAGCATTATCAGCGAGCTGGCTCTGAATGGATCCCATCTTTTCAGCTAACGTGGCATATGGTCGTAGACTGGACAGCAATTCTGGACTGATACTTGGGACATTCACGGCATTTTTTACTGAGCCATACAAAAGATATCCGATAATCTGCTCGGCCACATCTTTAGCCACTTTGTCCTGTGCCTCTTTGGTTGACGCACCAAGATGGGGTGTAGCTATCAGGTTAGGCAAACTCATCAGTTCTGTCTTGCCGGGTGGCTCTTTTGTAAAGACATCTAAGGCTGCACCTGATAGATGACCTGATTTTAAGGCCTCAAGGAGATCATCTTCATTGACTATACCCCCACGGGCGCAGTTAATAAGCATTGCCCCGTTTTTCATTTTGGCAATTGCCTCATGGTTTATCATGTTGATGGTTTCCCCAGTACCCGGTGTATGAATGGTAATATAATCGGATTTTTTAAGCAGTTCATCAAAGGAAACAGGTTCGATATCCATTCTCTCAATGATGTCTGGCTTTATATATGGATCATAGGCGATGACCTTCATCTCCATTGCCCTCGCCCGATCAGACACAAGCCGTCCTATACGTCCAACCCCAATAACACCAAGAGTTTTGTTAACGATTTCCCGGCCCTGAAATTTTTTCTTCTCCCATTTTCCCTCCTTAATAGATGCGCTTGCCTGGGGGATGTTACGTGAGAGGGCCATAATCATTGCCATGGTATGCTCTGCTGTTGTGATAGTGTTACCCTCGGGGGTATTCATTACAACAATTCCCTTTTTACTTGCAGCAGGGATGTCCACGTTGTCTAAACCTATACCAGCTCGGCCAATAACCTTCAAATTATGCGCCGCCTCAATGATTTCAGCAGTGGCATTAGTCACACTCCGTATAACAAGCGCATGGTAGTCACCAATAATTTCTTTTAGTTTTTCAGGGGACAGATCGGTATTTACATCAACCTCAATATCAGGGGTTTCCTGAAATGTCTTTACACCAACCTCTGATAAGGGATCACTTATAAGAACTTTCATAGTATCTTCCTTGTATTTTTAGGCTTGCAGTTTTATGGTTTTAAGAAATTAGGTAAGGCTCTTTTTTTGTAACGCCAAAAAAATATTAGTTGAGGATGGGAAATTTGAATTTCTGAAATGATTATTTCTTTTTGAAGTGAGGAAAATTTTATTCGTATGATTTTTATAATATTCATGATGGGTGTAAGAATAAGAATGGTTATATTATTTTGCATACTGGATATTTTCTGTCAAGGAGATTTTTCTTTTTTTTGTTGGCGGATTTTTTCAAGATAGTAGTGCAAATGGGGTCAGCCCTTGAATTAGGACACTTTTAGCAAAATATATATCCTCTTCCGCTTATTTCATCTGTCTGTTACATGGTAATACGCTCCTGCATATTCGACTCTCAATTGTCTTGCCATGATGATTACTTACCAGTTCAATTTTGTCTCGATTCAAGGGCTGACCCCATTCGTTCATGAACTTTTATCCATACGTTATTTTCGAGCACCTAACGCCCGCTTCAGACGTACTTCGCGTTGGCGGCAAGCCTTGTTAGGCGTGAACTTAAATATCCTGGTGTTGTTGTGGTACCAAATCGAGCAATTTTTCGTTACATTCAAGGTAGTCATGGTCAATTTCGCTGCTGTCATGTTGCACTAATGACCAAACAATATTCCAACACAAAAATACTGTGATCAGGTCATTCAGTTCTGTGTGTAAGCCCTGACTATTGTGTCCAAAATATGACGCAAGCAAATGGTCACGCCCATATTTGTCGAGAGCATAAGCGACCCCGGCCAGGTCGTAAAGGGGATCGCCCATTCCCGCGTATTCCCAATCAATTACCCACAACGATCCATCATACAGGAAGTTTTTGAAGTAAGGGTCGTTATGACAAAGCACTCGTTTTACATCATCTCGTTGTCGTCGGAAATGTTCAATCTTGTCAATTCGAGCCAGGACAGCTGCCAGGCGTTCTGGGTAGTGTATTTTGCGTTGCTTGACAATTTTCAACCAACGCCTGATATCAGCGTAAGGATTAAAATCACCTTCTATTGGTTCCAGGGCATGAATCTCACGAAGCCGGGTCGCCACTTTTTCTATCATCTTCTTCGAACTGAACTCATTTGTGGTAAGTGGGTGTGCGGTTGCGAGATAACGGGTCACTGAATGGCCATCAGGCAGAAAAAAAGCCACAACTTCAGGTGCGATCCCAGCATCTTGAGCAAGACGGATTGCTGCAGCTTCGCGGACTCGGTCAATACCAAGAATAACACTATTTTTTCCGGCGATGCGAACAACAAAGCGTTCCTCATCTGCCGTCACAAGATAATTCAAATTTGAAAGGCCGCCGGGCAGCACTTCGGCCGAAAGAATCTTTGCCCGGGACAGAAGAGGGACAAGCTTAACTATTTTTTCTAATGGAGTCGATTCATTCATTAGTTAAACACATCATTATATCTGTTGATCTAAACATCTTCAACGCCATAGGTCCGTGATAGCGCACTTCTTCGCCCTAACG
>CAZBBQ010000075.1:0-6899 GCA_964489745.1 uncultured Desulfobacteraceae bacterium | reverse complement strand
CAAGATGCCTTTATAGGCCGATTACAAAATATTAAAGCTTATTCACATTCTTTGCAACAGGTCCCCGGTCACTCTCTTCAATATCAAAACTCACCCGATCACCTTCATTGAGTGTCTTGAATCCGGATGAATCGATTGAGGAGTAGTGGACAAATAGGTCTTGACCGTTTTCCTGCTCGATAAAACCATAACCCTTTTTTTCACTAAACCACTTTACTGTTCCTTCTGACAAAGCCTTAACCTCCATTTAAAAAATTTTCTCTGATGGTCCCAAACCACAGGTCGTTACTCTGGCAAAGAAAATAATCCCTCAGGGCAAAGTCAACCCCTGAATATAACCAGGCTATTACCCTTCTTGCCTCATAATATATTGTTTTGTGAAATGTCAAGCAAAAATAGAGCTGATAAGGTTTTAGTTGTTATGGTTTATAGTTTTTTGTTCAGAAATCATTGAGAAATTCTCAAGTCGGTTTATCTCTTTATATAATTACAACCTTTACAAGAGAGAAAAAGATCTATAATAAATAATATCATCTTACACGATAATAAAAGCATTGGTATTTGGAGTTGATAAGGATGAAAAAAATTATAAGCATGAGGGATATGTCTGATAAGCAGGCTGGTATAGTAACAAAAGTAAGTGTTTCCGGAGAGATGGGAAGGAGAATCAGAGATATGGGGCTTGTAAAGGGGACACCTATTCAAATTACAGGCAGGGCGCCTCTTTATGACCCGGTAGCTATAAAGGTTCGGGATTATACCCTGACATTAAGAAACAATGAGGCCGATTTTATAAAGGTTGAAGTAGATGATGGAGAAAAAGAGTGACTAGAAAAATAAAGATTGCGCTTGCGGGCAACCCAAATTCTGGGAAGACTACTATATTCAATAACATTACAGGTGCAAGACAGAGTGTGGGTAACTGGCCTGGGGTGACGGTAGAGAAAAAATCCGGTCTGGTCAAGTATAAAGACATAGAAATAGAGGTAGTTGATCTGCCGGGTATATATTCTTTAACTCCATACTCCATAGAAGAAATAGTGGCGCGGAATTTCCTGATTGAGGAAAAGCCAGATGTAGTTGTTGATATTGTTGATGCCGCAAATCTTGAAAGAAACCTTTATTTAGCTGTTCAATTTTTAGAGTTGGGCGTACCTCTTATTATTGCACTTAACATGGTAGATGTCTCAGAGGCCAGGGGCATAACAATTGATGTGAAGAAACTTTCGGAGATGCTTGAAATTCCAGTTGTTTCAACAGTGGCCAGATCAAACAAGGGAACCAGTGAACTTCTTGATCAGGCGGTAAAGTTAGCCACTGATAAGAAAGGATGGAAGCCAGCCGACCTTTGCTATGGAGGGGATATAATTACAGGGATTAACGATATCGAAAAACTTTTAGCGCAAAAAGATATTTATAGCAATAAATACCCTAAAAGATGGCTTGCTATCAAATCTCTCGAAGGGGATCAACCTATTCTCGATATAATCAAGAAGGATGAGGTTATAGGCCAGGAATGTTCAAAGATATGTGAGAAAATAAACAAACATATCCAAGTTACGCTGGATCAAGATACTGAGTCGCTTATCTCTGATTATAGATACGGGTATATTGTTGGAATCACCAAAAAGGTTATAAAGCGGAAAAGAGAATCAAGGCTCTATCTTTCAGATAAGATAGATGGCGTGCTTACCAACAGAATCCTTGGGCCAATAATTATGCTCTTAGTTCTTTATGGAATCTACGAGTTTACCTTTCGTGGAAGCGAGCTGCCAGTCATCTGGTTTCAAAGATTCTTTGAGCTGCTCTCTATGATGGTGTCTTCCATTTTACCTGAGAGTATTATTAGATCACTGATAGTATCCGGTGTTATCGATGGGGTTGGAAGTGTGCTCAGTTTTGTCCCGCTTCTTATGTTCATGTTTTTTGCCATAGCGATCTTGGAGGATTCAGGGTATATCGCTAGGATTGCTTATATGATGGATAGGGTCTTACGTTGGTTTGGCCTCCATGGCAGCTCTGTAATGGCCTTGATAATAAGCGGTGGTATCTCAGGCGGTTGTGCGGTACCCGGGGTAATGGCGACGAGGACGTTAAAAGGATCAAAGGAGCGGATAGCCACCATGTTGGTCCTGCCTTTTATGAATTGTGGCGCTAAACTCCCAGTTTTTGCCATACTGATTGCTGCCTTTTTTGCCAAAAATGAGGCTATGATAATGTTTCTTTTAACCCTCCTTAGCTGGTTTTTTGCACTAATTGCCGCAAAGTTACTCAGAATAACCATCCTTAAAGGTCCAAAAACACCATTTGTAATGGAGCTTCCTCCTTACAGACTCCCAACCTTTAAAGGGCTGCTTATACACACCTGGGAGAGAACCTGGATGTACATTAAAAAGGCTGGTACCGTGATACTGGCTATTTCAATACTGTTGTGGATTATGATGACCTTTCCCAGGCTCACTCAAGATACAATCGATTCGTTTAATGTGAAAAAAGAGACCCTTATTCAGGAGTTTTTATCTATTCCTGAGGTACAAAAGATAACACGCAGTGGCAAAGGAATTGCCTCTTTTGATAAATATTATGATCTCTACGCTCAGGGTTCTGAGAAAGAAAGGGAGATAGTCACGGCATATGATAAGGTAAAGAAGGGCATTGATAAGATAGGTTACGATGAACAAAGCGCTGCTCTCCAGGGGTCGTTTGCTGGAATCATTGGAAAGGCGCTCACTACGTTAACAAACCCTCTTGGATTTGAATACCGGACAAATATTGCCCTCATTGGAGGTTTTGCAGCAAAGGAGGTGATTCTTTCTACCCTTGGAACCGCCTATTCTCTTGGAGAAAGTGTATCTGAAGAACCTGAACCACTGTCAGTAAGACTTCAAAAAGAGCCAGGCTGGAATCAATTGACAGCATTTACATTGATTATCTTTATGATGCTGTATGTTCCCTGTTTTGTGACTGTTATAACAATCAAAAAGGAAAGTAGTTGGCGCTGGGCGCTTTTTTCAATGCTCTATAGCCTTGCAAGTGCCTATGTAGTGGCATTAATAGTTCACCAAACAGGTCTTTTTTTAGGGGTAGGGTTTTAGTGTTTATTGTGTTTGTTGAGTTCATAGGGTTCGTAGGATTTTAGTCCGTCTGTATCGGAAAAACAGCATATAGTAAGTTTCTAAAGGTATAAACGGACTCAAAACCCAACGAACCCAAGAAAGTCTAATGCTCAAGCCTTTTTTTCACTTCGTAGGGATCAACATCAGATGTCACCCAGTCGGTAAGCTTTTCAGCATTTCCGCCCTCAGTGCACCTGGCGATAAAGAATGAACGCGATCCCTGTCTTTTCTTTGGCCCGAAGCTCATCTTAGGGCCTATACCCTGGAAATCTTTAATTGATTCCATAGCCTTTACGAAATTATCGACAGTCAAATTCCTTCCACATCTCTTAAATGCCTCAACCATTGGCTCAATAAAGAGGATGCCGGCATAATAAAATATTCCCCATCTATCCTTAGGCTCCAGCCTTTTTTGGGCCTCATGATACTTTGTCATTAATGGACTCTTTGAGTGAAGTAGTTCGCCAAAAGTAGCAAAAATTACATCTTTAAAAAGACCCTTACTGATTTTATACATTAGCTGATAATCACTCAGGGTACTTGTTACCATCCAAAAAGGTTTAAATCCAAGTTTTGCTGCTGTACCGAGCATAATAGCTCCGTGTTTTGGAAGAACCCACATAATGACTACATCAGGTTTAGCAGCCTTAAGCTTCATGCAGTGAGAACTGAGGTCTGTATCAAGTGGCTCTGCTGAAACGGTGGTTGCAAATTCCATCCCCCTTCTTTCAAGGGCCATTTTGGCGCCGATAAGGCCGACCTTTCCGTAATCATCGTTCTGGTAGAAAAAGGCTATCCGTTTTTTACCCAACTTATCAATAGCATAATTTACAAGGAGGAATGCCTCATCGGAGTAGAGGGGATAGGTTCCGAATAGATATGGGGCCTTCTCAGGTGGATAGCACCAATGAACGGAACCAGCTGCTGGTCCTACCCAAGGGACTTTGTTTTTTTGCAGGTAATCTCTCACAGCAAAACCAGTTGCCGTTCCAACACCTGAAGCAAATGCAAAAACCTTTTTATCGTCAACCAGTTCTTTAGCAATAGCCTTTGTTTTAGGGGGTTGATAGGCGTCATCCCTTAAGTAGTATTTTATTTTCCTGCCATGAATTCCCCCCTCCTCGTTAATAATTTTGAATAACAACCCTGATCCCCGTGCAACCGCTCCCCAAAGGGCAGCAGGCCCTGTTTGGGGGCCCCATTGCCCGATCCTGATTTCTGTATCAGTGACTCCCCTTTCTGCAAGCGCTGCAGGGATGATAGCTAAAGAAAAGACCATTATAAACGCCATCACAATAAACAAATTCCCCTTTTTCATTTTCCCCTCCTTTTGGTTAATAGGTGATGTCAATTTGTAATTGACCGTTGCATGTTTGTTTATAAAGAGTGAGACAATTAAAAATGTTTTCCCTATCAAAATGGATTCACCAATCTTTTTGTTTCTATACCGAAAAGTGGACTCCTATCAATTTATACAATTATGCCCTTTTATACATACCATCAATTATATCACCAAATGCCTCATTTACATATTTTCTTTTTACCTTCATAGTGGGTGTGACCTCACCATCTTCCTCGTAAAGCTTCTTGGGTAGGATGGTGAACTTCTTGATCTGCTCCACACGCGCCAGTGTATCATTTACTTTATTCACTTCCTCCTGAATCAGTTTAATTATCTCAGGGGCCTGTGTCAAATCTTTATAGGTAGAGAACTGCACTTTATGGTCCTGGGCATATTTCACCACATTATCCTCATCAATCATAATCAGAGAGGTTATAAATTTTCTCTTGTCGCCAATAATAACGGCGTCATTAATGTATGGACTGAATTTCAGCTTATTTTCTATGTACTGGGGGGTAATGTTCTTGCCTCCAGCGGTAACAATGATATCCTTTTTCCTGTCCGTGATCTTCAGATACCCGTCCTCATCTATCTGACCTATGTCACCAGAATAAAGCCATCCATCTTTTAGAGCCTCTGCCGTAGACTCAGGGTCTTTGTAGTAACCCTTGAACACACTTGGGGCCTTTACCAGTATCTCACCATCCTCGGCAATTTTTATCTCTGTTCCAGTCAGAGGAGGACCCACTGCTCCAAACTTTACTCGTCCAGCCCTGGATACGCAGGTGACGCCTGTGCCCTCTGTTTGGCCATAGCCCTCAATGAGGTTGACACCGATGGATTGAAAAAAATGAAGCACATCCGGTGAGATAGGAGCAGCGCCGGAATAGGCAATCCGCAAACGATCAAACCCTAACCTTTCTTTGAGCTTTCTGAAGACTGCAAGGTAGGCAAGCTGGTAGAGTACCTTTAGATAAAAGGGCACCTTCTTGAAATCCATCCTCAGGGAAGCCCTTTTTTTGCCAATCTTGAATGCGGTGAAAAATACAAGTTTTTTAAACCAGGTGGCGTCCGACATTTTAATATAGACGGCAGAAAGATATTTTTCCCATATCCGTGGGACTGCATACCCAACTGTCGGGGATACTTCTATCATGTTGTCTGTTATTGTATCCGGGCTCTCAATGAAATTCACAATATAGCCATTTTTAATGTGGCCAAGGACAGAAAAGAGCTGTTCAAAAACATGGCAGAGCGGAAGGAATGACATTACCTCATCTGTATCATACATGGGGTTATCTGTGGTGATAGCTTGGCCCATATACGTCAGGTTGCTATGAGTTAACATCGCTCCCTTAGGTGGACCGGTTGTACCAGAGGTATAGACAAGCATCGAAAGATCATCGGGAGTGACCTCGACCATACGGCTCTCAAACAAATTAGAATCCTTTTCTACAATTAGACGGCCTTTCTCCAAGATTTCATTATAGGTCATAACCATAGGGTCTTTGAAGTTTCTGAGACCTTCTAAGTCCCATACGATTACCTTTTTTAAAAATGGAACCTTATCCCTGAAATGTATCCACTTATCAAGTTGTTCCTCATTTTCCACAAAGAAGAATTTAGATTCTGAATTCTCAATTACATATTCGACTTGTAGCCAGGCGTTAGTTGAATAGACTCCAACGGCCGCTCCACCAGCACATTGGACTCCTACATCTATGATCACCCATTCAGGACAATTATCGCCGATAATGGATACACGATCTCCCTTTTCAAGGCCCATGGATATTAGGGCCGAGCCTACATGTTTGGCCAGTCTGTAATACTCATTCCAGGAGATATCATGCCAGATGCCATATTCCTTTTTGCGTATGGCAACACGATCACCATACTTCTGAACCGTGTCTTTGAATATTTGAGGTGTGGTTTCCAAGGTCATCACATTATCTCCACCTTTTTTTCCTCTTCCAGCGTTGATACCCTTTGGCGGATTCTTCAGCCTTAACCCCCATATAAAATTCTTGGACATCTTTATCTTCCATCAATTCCTGGGCCTTCCCCTTCATGACGAAGCGTCCATTTTCTAATATCAAGCCGACATGGGCGATTTTTAGGGCCATCCGTGCATTTTGTTCTACCAGGAGTATTGTAACTCCCTCTTCATTTATGGTCTTTATAATGCCAAATATTTGTGCAACCAGGATAGGTGAAAGCCCCAGGGATGGCTCATCCAGGAAGAGTAATTTAGGCTTATTCATCAATGCTCTGCCTATTGCCAGCATCTGCTGTTCACCGCCTGAGAGTGTTCCGGCAAGCTGATCCTCTCTTTCCACAAGTACTGGAAAATAGGTATAGATCCTCTTGAAATCTTTCTTGATTCCAGCCCTGTCATGCCTGGTGTAGGCCCCCATGAGTAAATTTTCTCTCACTGTGAGCTC
>CAZBBQ010000074.1:2909-6966 GCA_964489745.1 uncultured Desulfobacteraceae bacterium | reverse complement strand
TGGATCTATCTCGGAGTTGAGATCTGTTCCTGTTGCACTCACCGCTATTTTCATAAATTATTTCTCCTTTTTTCAAAAATTATCATTATTTCATTTAGTATCATGCATTTCCAGCGCCAGTATCGGGCTATTATAATAAAACAGGATAACCCCTTTCTTAAAGAAACGTTTACTTACCATAAAAAATTATCATAGAGGAATAATAAAATAAATGTATCCTTTTTCCAGCTTTGATTTTTATAAGGTTTTAAATTAGTAACTATCCTTAAAAGACTTTCTATGGGCGTTTCAAGTTAAAATATTCAAAGATATTTTTAGCGAGCACATGACTGATTCCTGGGATTCTCTCCAAGTCTGAAAGTTTTGCCTTGGATATAGATTGAAGATCTCCCCGATATTTTAACAACATCTTTTTTCTTTTTTCCCCTATGCCAGGAATCATGTCGAGCTTAGATTCTGTTAACTGTTTTTTTCTCCTTTTTCGATGATAACTGACCGCTCTCCTGTGTGCCTCATCCCTTATTCGCATGAGCAGAGAGAGCACTGGGTGATTGCGGGAAAGGATAAGAGGGTTTTTTCTGTTTGGAAGAAATATCTTGTCTACGGCTCCTGGTTTTCCTTTATCAGCCTTTGCGATAGATATGGCCTCCGGTGAGGCCACAAGGTCAAGGGCACCTATAGTTTTCAGCGCTACAGAGAGATGCCCCTTCCCCCCATCTATCACAAATAGGTCAGGTGGTGTGCCCTTTTTCAGCCTTCTTTTTACTGCCTCTGCAATCATAGAATAATCGTCTATTCCCTTTACCTCTTGTATCCTGTAATTACGATACCCAGACTTTTCCGGGAGGCCTTCAATAAAGGTTACTAAAGAAGCGACAGCGAGATCACCTTTTAGATTGGATATGTCTGTTCCTTCTATGTGTCGAGGCCTCCGTTTAAGTTTAAGCACGAATTTCGTTTCGTCAAGGGTGGCAGAGTGGTCAATCTTCTGCCGTTTTAGAAGAATAGTTTTCGCATTTTTCATGGCCATATTGACAAGTTTTTTCTTATCTCCCCTCGCCGGAACAGAGATAGAAATTTTTTTTCCAGTCTTCCCAGTCAGCCATGCAGAGATTAACTGCGTATCATTTATTGCATCAGATAGAATAATATCAGGGGGGATAAATTCTTTATCTCTATAGTACTGTTTCAGGAAGGCCTCGAGTACTTCACCTGGATTTTCCCATTTGTAATGAATGATATAATTTTTGCTTCCAACCATATAACCACTGCGCACCAAGAGCATTACAATCCCTGCCTCGTTACTATGGTACGATAGTCCTATAATATCTTGATCCTTCATTCCTGTGGAGACCATGGTTTGACGTTCCACTGTTTTTTCAACAGCCCTGATTTGATCTCTTATTCTGGCAGACTTTTCAAAATTAAGTTCCTTTGCGGCCTTCTGCATTGTTTTCCTTAATTTTGAAATTAATTCTTTACTGCGCCCCTCTAAAAATAACTTGACCTGATCCACTATCTCTTGATAATCCTCTACCCTTACATGTACACAACATGGTGCAAGACATCTGCCTAATTGATAGTTTAGACATGGTCTTGATCTCTTAGGAATCCCCTTTGTGGTGCATTTTCGTAAAGGAAAAATAGGCCCTATCAGGCGTAAGGTAGAACGTACTGCTGAAGCGGATGTAAAAGGACCGAAATAGAGAGCTCCATCATTTTTCATCCTTCTTACAATAATCAAGCGAGGATATCTGTTATTGATATCCAGCTTAAGGAGGGGATAATTAGCATCATCCTTTAACATTACATTATATTTGGGTCGATGCTTTTTTATAAGATTTCCTTCGAGTATCAATGCCTCTTTTTCTGTTGCGGTTTCAATATGGTCTATTGTGTGGGCACCCTTAAGAAGGAAAGATAATTTATAGGGCTGATTAGTACCCTTGCTGAAGTAGGAATAGATACGTTTATTCAAGTTTTTGGCCTTGCCAATGTAAAGTATTTTCCCGGATTTATCCTTAAAGAGATAAATCCCTGATCCTTGAGGAATATTTTTTGGGATATCACTACTCAGCATTGCTCGCTCTCAGCATTGATTAACTAAATTATTGAATGGTAAAATTTTGGGTGGCTTGGCTTTTTGCTGCCCAACTACTCGATGATGTAAGCACAAAGGTTGATTTTACTACAGACATCGGTCTATCATTATTGGTATATATAGTATAGTTACTACTCAGCAATTGACCCCGGCGCTTTGCTCCATGCTCTTTTTAACATTTAGTTTCTTAGGAGGTTCAAAGTTCAGGGGTGAACCTGACAACCTGTGTAGTTACAAATTATATTATAGTATAATCCTTGAATGAGTGTGTAACAAAAGATATTTTATTCCTATTTATATGAAAATTAATGAAAAATAGATGGTGGATGTGGTCTGCGGCGTAGTAAAACAAATAACAAAAAATAGTAGGAGATGTAAAGATGATCTTAAAACCAGAAAAGATAGATACCCTAAAACCTGAACAATATCGTATTATTATGAAAAGATCCAGTGAAGACATTGACTCCATCTATGAAGAGGTAAGGGAAATTGTGCTGGATGTCAGGGATAATGGTGATCAGGTATCCCTCGATCATTACAAAAAATATAAACATGATCTTGCGGTAAAGGATTTGGAGGTAACAAAGGAGGACATTGAAGAGGCCTATCGAAATGTTGATTCAAAGGTGATCGATGCCCTAAAGGTTGCCTCAGAAAATATAGTTAAGTTCCATCGTGCTCAGATGGAAAGAGAGATGTGGATGATTGAAATTGCTGATGGCATTTTAGCTGGACGGATGACCACACCATTAGAAAGAGTTGGCGCATACATACCTGGTAGAAGAGCCGCGTATCCAAGCTCTATCTTGATGACAATTTTGCCTGCCAAAGTAGCAGGCGTGAAAGAAATTATTGCCTGTACCCCTCCTGATGAGGGTATGATCATAAATCCTTCCACTATAGTGGCTGCAGATATAGCTGGCTCAACAAAAATGTTTAAGGTCGGTGGGCCGTGGGGAATCGCCTCGATGGCCTACGGTACCGCAGCTATTCCGAAAGTAGATAAAATAGTTGGGCCTGGAAACAAATATGTTACTGCTGCAAAGATTATGGTATTTGGGCAGGTAGGTATAGACTCCCCTGCTGGACCAAGTGAAGGGATGATTCTTGCTGACACAACAGGAAATGCAGATTTCATTACAATAGATTTATTATCCCAGTCAGAGCATGATCCAGATGCCGCATCCATTCTTGTGACAACTTCAGATGAACTTGCATTGAAGGTCGCGAATAATATAAACAAAGAACTGCCCACACTTCCTCGGAAGGAAATCATTACCTCATCGCTTACCAAGTATTCCTCCATCCTAATCGCACGGGATATAGAGCAGGCCATCGATTTTGTCAATGAGTACGCACCGGAACACCTGGAGATACTAACTGAAGAGCCTTTTGTTACCCTAAAGAAAATTAAAAATGCAGGCTCTATATTCATGGGGCCATTTTCTCCTATTCCTGTGGGTGATTATGCCTCAGGCACAAATCATGTTCTGCCCACAGGTCAGGCAGCGCGGGTATTTTCAGGTTTATCTGTAGACGATTTTATAAAGAAACCAACCTTTCAGTATCTTAGCAAGGATGGACTTTCATCGCTAAAAGATACGGTAGTTACCTTAGCTGAAGCGGAAGGTCTTCCTCTTCACGCAAGAACGATTTTAGAGAGATTTAAATAGTTGAAAGTTTAAAGTGAGCTAAAGTTTAAAGTGCCTAAAGTTAAGCGGCATGAGTATGTGGGGCAATAATAATTCGCAAGAGAGCTTGAAGAGTGGATGAGAAGGTTTGCTGTAGAAATCATTCATTTGTCTTTAGGAATACCGAATATTTCTGAAGAAATTGTAATTTGAAACCAAATTATTAAATCCGGTACTTTGATTGGCTCTCATTTTAAGTCGTTTCCTGTGTTTAAATTTTAGGCACTTATAACTTTAAGTACTTTTTCATTGAATTATGGATATT
>CAZBBQ010000074.1:0-2809 GCA_964489745.1 uncultured Desulfobacteraceae bacterium | reverse complement strand
ATGTCTATTATAAAAGGGTATGACATGCCTGATGAGCTTTATTATCATGAAGAGCACAGTTGGGCGAGGGTGGAAGGTAACAGGGTTACTGTAGGAATGAATGATATGTTTCAAAAGGAAGCAGGCGATATAGTTTTTGTAGACCTCCCTGAGGAGGAAGACGAGGTTGAGCAGGGAGAGGTTTGCGGTAAGATTCAATCACGAAAGTGGATTGGTAAACTTTGCTCCCCTGTCTCCGGAGAAATTGTCGAGATCAATGAGGAATTAGAGGATGATACCAGTTTCATAAATCAGGACCCCTACGGAAAGGGATGGATTTTGGTTATCGAGGGGAGTGATGTTGAAAACGATCTCGCGAATCTTATGCATGGGGACTCTCTCCTTCCTTTTATCGACCAGGAGATACAACGGACAGAGGAAGAAAGGGCAAACGCGTAATGAATTCGTGGAGGCTCTTTAAAGATACCATACATCCTGTTTCAACAGCTTTGGGATTATCTATTGACGATACACTTCCCCTCTCTTTGTCCCAGCACGGCTCTCCACCAATACTTCACCTTTATATATTTAAGCCTTCAGCCATTGTTGGAAAATACCAGGATATAGAGGCCGCGTTACGGCTTGAGAGGTGTAGGAACAGTGGAGTTGAGTATAACCGCAGAAGCACCGGTGGTGGCACAGTGATAATGGGCCCAAAGGTGGTTGCTCTTGGGCTTAGTATTGATATCGACCAACCTGGGTTAAGAAAAGGAATCGGAGGGATATTTGAATCCCTGAGCTCTGTCTTGATAAAGGCGCTACAGGATCTGGGAGTCAATGCCGGATTCAGGCCCAAGAATGACCTCGAGGTAGACGGGAAAAAAATAGCGGGCCTTTCTGCTGCGCTCGAGACAGAAAAGGCGCTTTTATTTCATGCAAGCCTGCTGGTTGACTTCAATATCCCATTAATGCTGGATATTATGAATCAACCACCCTTAAAATTGTATGATAAAGGATATAATTGCTTCAGCCAAAGGATGACGACCATTACAGAGCAATTAGGTCATGATATCGATATGGAGCGTGTTGTAGAGGCTATTGAAAACGCTTTCAGCCAGAAATTTGGCGCTTCCTTTGAAAAGGATGAACCTGACACATGGGAGAAAAAAAGCATAGAAGATCTTATTACTACGAGGTATACGAACCCCGATTGGATTTTTTCTCACAAACATCCCAGATCAAAGATGGGTGTGGGTGAGTTCAAAACGCCTGGAGGCCTTTTGGAGATATACCTGTCTCTTGCAGGGAGCACGATTGAGCATATTATTATCACAGGGGACTTTTTTTCCACTACCAAAGATATAAATCTCCTGGAATCATCCCTCAAATGGACATCAGCAAAAAGAGAAAAAATAGAAGAGCACCTTACTGAGGCCTGGAAAGAAGATATGATTTATGGTGTTACTATCTCAACCTTGACAGAGGCAATTGTAAAGGCAAAAGAAAATCTGGTACATTATTAACAATACTGAAAGGTGTTCGCCCTGGTAATAATTAAACAGTGTATACGTTTACCCTTTACCGTTAGTTCACTTGGTTTGGTAACAAAAAAATGGTTACAATGGAAAAAAAACGAAGTCCTGGTTACGCACGAATAAGCAGTGCAACAGCTATGTCCCTCGGGCTTAGCAAAGGCCGCTTTTATAGAGGGGCAAAAAATAGATGCGCTAATCTTCTTGTTCATTACCCTGAGGGATGTGCAGCCAATTGTGCTTACTGTGGCTTGGCGAAAAAAAGGACAGGGGCATATGACAAGAAAACATTCATTATGGTCCAATGGCCCTTGTTTTCAATGGATGCTATTATTGCAGCCATCAACGATGGCCCTGAATATGTAAGACGGACATGCATTTCCATGATCACCAACGGGAGATGTCGAAGAGATACCATTGCCATGACCCAGCGGCTAAAAAAGGAGACTGCGATCCCGATCTCTATTCTTACAAGCCCAACAATCTTGAAGGTAGAGGATCTGAGAGCAATGAAGGAGAGTGGGGCGGATATGATTGGCATAGCTATCGATCTGGCTACTCCAGGGCTTTTTGATCTTTACCGGGGGAAAGGGGTATCAGGACCTCATACGTGGGAGAGATACTGGCAAACTGTGGTGGATGGCATTGAGATATTTGGTGTGAGAAATGTTGGAATCCATCTCATGGTGGGCATGGGTGAGACGGAACAGGAGATGGTTTCGGTTATGGAAAGAGCATGGAATGTAGGGGCTGTAAACCATCTTTTTTCTTTTTTTGCTGAACCGGGTTCCACATTAGAGAACAGAAAACAACCACCCTGGCCATCCTATCTGAGGATACAGCTTGCACGCTATCTATTAGAAGAAAAGTCAATAAAGGGATCTCACATGATCTTTGATAAAGATGGGCATATTATAGACTTTGGCCTGCCAAAAGATGCCATAGTAGAAATTATTAATTTAGGGACCCCTTTTATGACCGGTGGTTGCCTTGACGAGGATGGAGAGGTTGCCTGTAACAGACCTTTTGGTAATTGTTTACCAGATGAAAAACAATGGAATTACCCGTACCCACCGAATGAGGAGGAAATAAATCTCATTCAAAGACACATATTTGACGTAAGCACGAATTAATAAATTTCGGGCTTATTAACCTTTCCTGCTATATAATTTTTTTGACACGGCACGCCAATAATGTTACTAAATGGCAAGAACTTAGTAATGTGGGCCGTTAGCTCAGTTCGGTAGAGCAGCGGACTTTTAATCCGTTGGTCGGGAGTTCGATCCTCCCACGGCCCA
>CAZBBQ010000073.1:0-7045 GCA_964489745.1 uncultured Desulfobacteraceae bacterium | reverse complement strand
TACTCCTTTTCAAACACGGGAGGCATGGTCGTTTCCAACCATACCCTATCGTCTATTTCCCTTAGATTTACTATCCTTAGGTAAGATAGATCGGAGCTTTATTATTAATTACTATTACTATGACATTACCTTTCCCGAATCCCTGGTGTCATAACCCCCCATTTGTTCTATTTTTGCTTTAAATTCCTGGGATCTTATTACCTCCAGCAAGGCAGTTAAAGGTTTGGCAGAGAACTTTTCTTCAGGAATCACAAGATCATATCGCTCTTTGGTGATGTGAATAAATTCCAGACCCAGCATTTTTGCCGCTGAAAATATCCCTAAGCCCACTTCAGCTCTCCCGCTTAGCACTGCCATAGCCACTTCATTATGGGTGTTGACCTCCTTTTCATATCCATTGATTCTTTTAGAATCAATTCCAAACCTGCTCAGTTCAAAATCGAGGAGGATTCTGGTGCCTGATCCCTCCTGGCGGTTAATAAGTTTAATTTGAGGTCGAGCCAGATCCTCAATTCCAGCAATACGTAAGGGATTGTTAGGCCTTACTATCAGGCCTAAGTCACGATATACGAGATTAACTACAATAGTGGCCAGACCAGGAAGATAGCGTGGTAAATAGGGTAGATTGTATTTGCCTGTTTTTATATCGAAAAGATGGCAACCAGCTATATGACTACTTCCCCTGGCTAAAGCAATAAGGCCTCCTATGCTTCCCACATTGGAGAAAGAGAGACTAAATTGTGGAAACCTGCTGCTTAACTCATGAGAAAGAAGTTCTATGGTAAAATCGTTACTTCCCATTACCACGATATGATTTTTCAGTTCTCTTGTCTTTTTTGCTCCTCTATTTTCATTGACACTTTCTATTATCCATTCATCAATTAATTTCCTGGGGAAGGTCCATTTACCGGTAATTCTCGTCGCAGGGATCTTTTTTTCCTTTATAAGTCTATAGACCTGCTTCTCATTTATGTTCAAATAATTGGCTATATCTTTAGTGTTCAGCATCTCTTTATTCATGCTGTGAGAGCTCCCTCTTAAAATGATGTCAGATTAGCAGAAGATTGTAACTTGTCAAGAAAAAAATAACAAAAAATAACCTATTCTACCTTATAATTACTTATAATCTATTTAATCAGTGCATAGTTTTGTTATTTTACCCCAGAGGTCGAACCTTTGGTAATTTGAAAAAGTTTCTACAGATCTCTCATTATTTAATAAAACATCAGATAAGCAAACTCCCACAAGGCGTTGATAGGGGCAAGAGGTATTGTGGGCAGAAAAAATAAACTCGCGCAAAGAAAAATGCATTATTTTTATCGTAACGGCAGTTCAAGATAGCGCTGTAAATAAATATATAAAACTGATATCAAAGGAAATAGAGGCGAGGATTATTGTTATTGCTATAAGGCAAATCATTGAGTGCGTCTGACAGATAATGCGGTGAAACGATGAAAAGAGATAGATATGGCAATTGTTGAGGAATATATGATTAAAAAGACGGTAGATGTATTAGACATATTATTTTTTGAAAACCTATCAGCATGGAAAGAAATCAGGCATTTTGTATCAACTCGAACAGGTGGCGTTAGTAAACCCCCATTTGACTCTCTCAATTTGGGATTCAATGTCGGAGATGATCCAGACGATGTCCTGAAAAATAGAAAGAGGCTTGCCACTACAATTGGAATACCATTACGCCACTTTACCATAGGCGAACAGATCCATTCCGGGAATGTCACTATCATATTCGAAGAGTCGAGAGGGAAGGGCAGCACGAATAATAAAGAAGCAATCAATGTTACAGATGCCATGGTGACCAATGGAGCAGGTATTTGTCTGGCAATCCTTGTAGCCGACTGTGTTCCAATACTATTTTTTGACCCAGTACAAAGGGCTATAGGGGTCGCCCATGCAGGGTGGAAGGGCACACTCGAATTGATTGCACAGAAAACTGTTATGGCTATGGAAAAGGCGTTTGGTTCTTTGGCAGAGGATGTTGTAGTTGGCATTGGACCATCTATAGGGCCATGCTGTTATAAGGTTGGGCCAGATATTATCTCTCAGGTAGAAATCATATTCCACACCAAGAAAGAGTACATACTCAATGAATCAAAAAGTGGTGAGGGCTATTTTGACCTATGGAAGGCAAATTTAGATCAGCTTCTTCACGCAGGTATAGAGAGAAAAAATATCGAAATGGCAATGCGTTGTACATGCCATAATTCTGACCTATTTTTCTCTTACCGGCATCAAAAAGGAGTTACAGGAAGATTTTGTGCAGGCATTACTCTCCTGTAACTCCTTTTACCTCAATCAAGATTGATTGTTCTTCTGCATCCTTAGTTCTTTACCTATTGTATTTCTCCTTCGTATTGATCATATCTCAGTTCGGCCAAGATCGACTCGTCATAGAGCCTGGCTTCTATATCAACCCCAAAAAAATCTGCAACTGGTTTGAGGATCTCCGGATTATTCTTCCACACCGTGCGGCCTACATCCAAAACAACCTCAATCCCTTTTTTCGTCATTTTTCCAAGGGGCTGACGACATGGCCCGACAGGCATTCCGAGAATCGACATCAGGGTTTTTGTGGCAAGGGGATTCCGCGCGCGGCAAAGAACTTTTCCATAAAGAGTATCCTCCTGGGTTTTTACAGTCACAATCCCGAATAAGGGCTTTAAAGCGATCATACGTTTTTCTGCTTCAGCGTGTTTACCTTCATTGATGAGTGTGGTCATATCCATGACTGCTTTAGGAGCTATGTTAGAGGCCACGGATATTACTCCGCTCGCCTTAATCATAGGATCCATCATCATGGCAAAGGTCTTATCATCATCACCAGAAAGGATTGTAAAGCCCTCCCCACAATATTCCCTGGTGCGTTTCATATTTTCTAAGTCTCCTGTAGCCTCTTTCACCGTGCTCATATTGGAAAATTGGGTATGGAGTATGGCGAGATCTTCAGGAAGAAGCTGTGCGCCAGTACGCCCCGGAATAATATAAGGGATGATCTGAATCTGCGGAAACATTTTTGCTACAGGGGCAACATACTCCCTGCGAATTTCAAGGGAACTCGGGCCATTGTAGTAAGGGTCTACCAGTAGAGCTGCATCAACGCCTGCATGCACTGCGTGCTGTGTGCTTTCCATGGTTTCCTGGGTATTGTTACTTCCTGTCCCTGCAATAGATTGGCACCGTGCCTTACTTTTTTCAGCCACTACTCCGACTACCTTGTTGTGTTCCTCCCATGTCAATGTCGGGCTCTCACCTGTCGTACCAACAGCGAGTATCCCGTTTACACCGCCTTCTATCTGAAATTCCACCAATTTTTCCAGACCCTCGTAATCGACCTCATGGTTTTTGAAAGGCGTCATCAGGGCCGTGTAACACCCGCTAAACATTGTAGCACCTCCTTGTTATTATTTCTTTCTCGTAAAAAAAAAGCAGCTGGAGCACGCTCCAACTGCAACCCCACCGAGAGAGCGCTCCACGAAAAAGGTCGTGACAGTCCTGCGGATTTTATCCACAATCCCAGCACACTTGTGTAACAGGCCATCAGCAAGCTTCGGCGGCACACCCTTTTACCGAAAGATTATTATACGGGTCCTGCTCCCCTCTCTCACGACTACTTATGAGCACCGCACCTCAACTCTGGTTATCAATCACCCTAAAGCATGAAATATCCCGTGTCAAGGGAAAACGCCGCTTATTTTTTCCTCTTAAAGCAAGCAGTTACTTTTTTTGATCGAGAGGGATTTTCGAGAAATATATAAAAATCATAAGGCTCGGCTAATAGTTATCATCGGTATTCACCCATAATGCTTATCAGGTTGAAAAACCACTTGCAATAAATAGTGTAAGCACCTATTATCGCTGCCTGGAGGTAAGTATTTTTTTCTGATAGATAATTGTGATGCGATGTATGATCGTTTATTTAAGAGATTTACAACCTTTATCCTAACGGAGATTGCGTTATGTATAAGAAATTACTAATCGGGCTTGGAGTTTTTATTGTTATTTTGTTTTGGTTAATAGTTGCTATCGTTCCTGATTGGCTGTGGTTTGAAAATCTAAGATACTCGTCAGTTTTCTGGACGATGCTTTTCAGCAAGTTCGGATTTGGTGCGGCAGTCTGGTTCATATTTGTTCTTATCTTATTTTTCAATCTATACGCAGCGAATCGGTTAAGTCAGGGCAGTGGATCGAGACCGACCTTCACGGCTGACGGTGGTTATTTTGCTAAACTTGGCCTTTCAGGCAAAAGCACAAGCCTTCTCTTTATAGCATTTATTTTACTCATCAGTTTAGTGATTGCCTCAAAGGGATCATACCAATGGGACATGTTCTTACGATATTTATATCAGCAACCTTTTGGAAACACGGATCCTATTTTTTCCAAGGACATTGGTTTTTACGTGTTCTCTCTTCCATTTTACCTCTTCATACAAAATGGGTTACTTATTGTGTTTATTTTAGTGGGCCTGCTCACCATGGGGTGGTATCTGAAGGAGGGCGCTCTTCAAGTGATTGGTGATTTTACTCCGGCGGAAGGTAGTCCAATCTCTGTCCCCAAGGTTACTATTGCGCTCAAGGCCAAAAAACACCTTATTTTCCTTGCGGGAATCGTTGTTCTGCTTCTTGCCTGGGGGTATCATCTCAAGATATATAAACTCCTTTATTCCACACAGGGCCCTGCTTTCGGTGCCAGCTATACCGATGTCCATATCAAGGTTTGGGCCTTTTGGGTTTTGATCGTTTTCTCTCTGGGCTTGGCCGTAGTCTTTTTTCTTAACGCCTTTAAACCCAGGGCAAAGGTAATTATGATAGGGGCAGGAGTCTGGGTAGGGGCCGTAGTGGTGTTTGCCACCATTCTACCCACGGTAATACAGAAATTAGTGGTAAAGCCCAATGAATTGGCGAAAGAATCACCATACATAGCCTACAATATTGACTATACCCGCAAGGCGTATAATCTGAATAAGATACAAGAGGTGGATTTCCCGGTGAGCGACACACTCAGCGCAGAAGACATCGGGGAGCACAATGTGACGATTCAAAATATTAGGATCTGGGACGAACGCCCCTTGCTTCAAACCTATAGGCAAATTCAATCCATACGCCTCTATTACGACTTTAACAATGTAGACGTAGATCGTTACCTCATCGATAACCAATTACGGCAAGTCACGCTGGCTGCTCGGGAGTTAGCGGTGAATCAACTTCCTCCCCAGGCAAATACGTGGGTCAACAGGCATCTGATTTATACCCATGGCTACGGATTAGCCTTAAGCCCGGTAAATGAAGTGACCAGGGAAGGTCTTCCCAACTTGCTTATCAAGGATCTCCCCCCTTCCTTTCCTGCAGACCTAAAGGTAGAGCGCCCGGAGATATATTATGGTGAAAAAACCGATGAGTATGTTCTGGTAAATACCAAGACAAAGGAATTTGACTATCCCAAGGGGGACAAGAATGTCTATACTACGTATCAGGGAACAGGGGGAGTCAATATCAGATCTTTTCCCCGAAGACTATTATTTGCCCTTGGGTTTTTAGATCCACAGATACTGTTCACAGCATATTTAAGCCCGGAGAGCAGAATAATGTACGACCGCCAGATTACTAAGCGAGTGGGTTCGATTGCGCCATTTCTGGATTATGATGGCGATCCCTACCTGGTTGTCTCCGAAGGAAAGCTTTATTGGATTCAAGATGCCTATACGACCTCTAATATGTATCCTTATTCACGTCGATCGTCTAAGTATCTAAAAAATAAGAAACTCAACTACATCCGAAATTCAGTCAAGGTAACCATCGATGCCTATAATGGGAATGTGTGTTTTTATATTGTTGATGAAACGGATCCTCTTATTAAAACCTATTCAAGCATATTTCCTGATCTATTTAAGCCTTTCGATGAGATGCCCTCTGACTTGAAAAAACATATCCGGTATCCTAAGGACCTTTTTGAAATCCAGGTAGGTGCCTACACGACCTATCACATGGAGGATGTCCAGGTCTTCTATAATCAGGAAGACCTCTGGCAAATTCCCGATGAGATATACGGTGATGCTCGGCAAGCAATGAAACCGTACTATATTATTATGAAACTGCCCGGAGAGGATAAAGAGGAGTTTCTTCTCATGCTCCCTTTCACTCCTTCCAAGAAGGATAATATGATTGGCTGGCTGTCTGCCAGAAGTGACCTGCCCGACTACGGAAATCTGTTGGTCTATAAATTACCTAAGGAAAAGCTCGTTTATGGGCCCATGCAGATTGAAGCCAGGGTGGACCAGCAAACGGAGATTTCTCGAGAGCTGAGCTTATGGGGTCAGGGAGGATCAAGGGTAATCAGAGGCAATCTGCTTGCCATTCCTATTAGTGACTCATTTATCTATGTGGAACCGGTTTACCTGGAAGCAAAACAGGAAGAGAGCGAAACACCTTCAACAACAGCATCGAAGCCCAGCCCTTTTAGAAAATCCCAAAGGGGAGGAGCTGGATCTCAATTAGTGGATAAATCAAGGTCCGCGTCCCTGCCGGAATTAAAAAGGGTTATCGTCGCATTTAGTAATCGTCTTGTTATGGCAGAAAATCTTGATAAGGCCTTAAGGGGTGTATTGGAGGAGAGAATATACCCTGAAGAAGTGGTTTCCCCTCTTATTCCTCAAACTCCGGGCGCTGATAATTTAGGTGAGCTGGCCATGCAGCATTATAATAAGGCCAAGGATTATTTACGCCAAGGGAACTGGGCTGGATACGGTAACGAATTAGAAAATTTAGAGAAGGTTCTCAGGGATATGGCAAGGATAACCAAGGAAGAGAAACAATAATTTTATTTATCAAAAAGTAGTAACTATTTAGCCACAAAGACACAAAGCCACAAAGACCTTGTCCGGTGTCCGCCTGCCGTACTGCGGGCAGGGACGGCAGGTGGGGAAAATGAAAATAAATTGAATAACGCAGTTTTTATTAATTTTAATGAGCCTAAAGCTCATTAATGAGACTATTATAAAGAATAATTCTAAAATCTTAGTGCATTAGT
>CAZBBQ010000072.1:5739-7101 GCA_964489745.1 uncultured Desulfobacteraceae bacterium | reverse complement strand
AAGGATGCCTTGGATTTTTCACCGACAAGAGAAATCGCTGATGCCTGCTTTAAAGAAATTCTTGCTGTGGCCAAGGCAAAGGGATACGATCTCGGAGAGGAATACCTTAAACAGATGTTTGCATATCTGGAGAAGGTGGGTGTTCATAAAGATTCGATGTGCTATGATATTTCTAACCAAAATCCAACTGAAATTGATTTTTTAGGTGGAAAAGTGGTGGAGTACGCAAGCGAAATGGGTATTTCTGTGCCTTTTTATACAGCAATGACTAATCTTGTCAAGGCACTCGAAAATAACTACTTGGGGAAATAAAAGTGGCTGTTATAGATCGTAAAAGGAGACATCTTTAATTAATTAACTCAATACCTTGATGAAAGGGGCAATTACTTTTACGCTCTTTGAGGCAGAAAGAGCTTGCCCATAGAGTTCCACCGGTGTCACGGGTTTGCATTGCTCTTTACAACAGCAAGTGAAGTCACTTAGACCTTCAGAGGGAAATCTTTAGGGCCACGTCGTTTAAAAAAACATAGGTAAAACTATGGACACACGAAGACAATTTTTAAAAAAAATAAGTAATGCAGTGGTCTTCCTTGGAATTATATATATGCCATTTGCTTCAGGCATCAGATGGGCATGGGGTAAGACTAAAAAAATTATTCTGCCAAAGGGAACTCAAAGGGAGGCCCTGATTCAAAAGAATCCCGCTGATCTGGATACGCGAAATCTTGAGATAACTCCTATTAACAATTTTGAGACCATGGGACTTGTTGACCACAGAGTTACCCTGAGCGAATGGCACCTGGAGGTAACAGGACATGTGGAGACCATGGCGATTCTCACCTATCAACAGATAACTGCACTGCCGTATATACAGAGAAATGTTCTTCTCATATGTCCAGGATTTTTTGCCAATCACGGCCAATGGAGAGGGATTTCCATAAAAGAGTTACTTGCCATTGCTGAATTGAAAGAAGGGGCAACTCACGCGACCATTCGTGGGCCGAAATCCCCCTATGAAAAAGTGGAAAGCGTGCAAAGATTTCCACTGGCTGATATTAATTCTGACAGAGTTTTTCTGGCCTATCAGGTAAATGGCGAGGTACTGCCAGAAAAACACGGATTTCCCTTGCGTGTGGTAGCCGAAGGTTATTATGGGTATGACTGGATAAAGTATGTGTACAGCATCACAGTAGAAAAAGTTATCCCTCCGCTCAGGACAAGATAGTCTCACTCCTCACTAACAACCCACTATCACACCAGGTATCGGTCTTTTTCTCACTGCCCTTAATGGACAGCATCACAACAACACTGCCGTATCCAGAAAGACTGTGAGAGGGGGCATAGTGTCTGAATGAACGTATG
>CAZBBQ010000072.1:3647-5639 GCA_964489745.1 uncultured Desulfobacteraceae bacterium | reverse complement strand
CACGCAATGGTGATCATCTGGTTACGGAAGATGGAAAGCTTCTCACACAATTTTTTGATGGCCTTCCAGAATACCACTCTGAAACCCACATAGAGGAAAATGCTTTTTTTAAGACGTCAATGTGTTGACTAAGTAATTGGCAGTTATCTGGAGTTGAAGTAAAAAGAGAGAAGGAGCATTGCGGAATCAGGGCAAATTAATTGGTCAGAGAATATTGTAATTGAGTCTTTACATATGATACACCCCTTATTGTTAAGTTCGATATTATCTCAGGAGGTTTCCTTGCCCCAATCTAAAATCATTGAAATGGACGGCATAGGGCGCGTGCTACTTGAGCGCAGCAAACGGGCAAGGCGTTTGAACATCTCGGTGAAGCCCTTTGCAGGGGCCAGGGTTGCAGTCCCTTACGGGCTTTCATTTGAAAGTGCAGAAAAAATGGCCCTCAGCAAAGCGAGGTGGATACAAAGGCACCTTGTTAAAGTAAAGGAGATAGAAAAAAGACAGGCTGTCATTGCAAATAACTTGCCTGAAATAGACAGGGCTGAGGCCAAAAAAAAGCTGGCCCACCGTCTCAACGAGTTATCAAGACGGTATGGCTTTACCTACAACCGGGTCTTTATCCGAAATCAAAAGACCAGATGGGGAAGTTGCTCTGCCAAAAACAATATTAGTCTAAATATGCAGCTTCTCAGGCTCCCGCAAGAGCTTATCGATTATGTAATTCTTCATGAGCTTGTCCACACAAGAGAAAAAAACCACAGTAAAACTTTTTGGGCTGAGCTTAACAAATTTGTAGGAGATACCGGGGAGCTGAGATCAAGGCTCAAGAAATATAGCCTTTAATCAAGCTATTATAAAAAAGATCAAAGCATCCTGAGCTGTGTATGTTATTGACACACAATGATAAATTCGATATATCTCTGCCCACGGAAAGAGAAAATTCGATATCGTGGCAATGGAATGACATAAAGAGGGAGGATGATAAGAGAACAACCCGCATACTTACTGGTGAAAGATCGATCTAATCTTAGTCGCATAGCCGCCGGACTTGAAAGGGAGACGTCAATAGGTGTAGATCTCGAGGCTGATTCCATGTTCCATTATCCGGAGAAGGTCTGCCTCATCCAGATTTCCACACCCTTGCAGAATATCCTGGTGGATCCTCTATCGCTTGATGATCTCTCACCCCTTTCTCCTGTCTTTGCAGACCCGAATATCCAAAAGGTGTTCCATGGGGCCGATTATGATATACGCTCCCTGTACAGAGATTTCAATATTGAAGTGAACTCTCTCTTCGACACCCAGATTGCGGCAAGGTTTCTTGGGATCAAGGAAACGGGCCTTGCCCCCCTCCTCAAAGAGAGGTTGGGAGTGCTTGTTGAGAAGAAGTATCAGAAAAAGGACTGGTCAGAGAGGCCATTGCCTGCTGCCATGAGTGCCTATGCGGTTCAGGATAGTCGTCACCTCCTCTCTCTCAGCAAAATACTGAAGAAAGAACTGCGGGTCAAAGGCAGGCTTTTCTGTGTGGAAGAAGAGTGTGAACTTCTGAGCAAGGTTCGCCCTACTCCACCGAACGGTAATCCGCTCTTCCTGAGATTCAAGAGAGCTAGTATACTTGACCCCAGAGGCCTGGCAGTACTGGAATCGATCTTACAATTAAGGAATACTATGGCCATACGCAGGGATCTTCCCCACTTTAAGATCCTCGGAAACGAACCGATCATGGAAATAGCGGAGAGGAGGCCAAAGACCGAAAGAGACCTTGGGCGTATAAAGGGATTGAGCCCCAGGCAGATAAAAATGTTAGGCCGTTCCATCCTGAAAAAGATAGATGAATCCACAAACCTGCCGGAAAATGAACTCCCGTCATTCCCCAGAACTACCAAAAAGCGTATCGGTGACAAGGTGTCAGAGAAAGTAAAGGCCCTAAGGGAGTGGAGGGAGCAGAGAGCAAAAGAGATGGGCATCAATCCCTCTCTTGTATGCACAAAC
>CAZBBQ010000072.1:1978-3547 GCA_964489745.1 uncultured Desulfobacteraceae bacterium | reverse complement strand
CACGCACTCGCCCTATTGATATTCGCTCTGAAAACTAATTCCAATAAACCAATGTACGAGGAAATTCTTTGCAACATAGCATGTAGTGGGCAGGGCTAATTTTATATTCTCCATATGGTAAAATTGGATCGTGAAAGGACCGTGATTAATTTTTCACCTTGACATTTTGGTATTTGATTTACGATTTATTACCTGGTAAAAGTAGCCCTGAACTAAGGGCAGATTTGCTCCTTACGCTTAAGCGAGTTCACATCAATTATTTAAAGGAGAACGTGTATGAGCTGGTTCGGAAAACTCACATTTGGCTCATTGGGCCTGTTCTTTGGTGGCCCTATTGGCGCCATAGCTGGTGCAGCGTTAGGACATCACCTTATTGACAAAAAGCAGGGAATTTCGGCATCTCTCTATGGGGCGCCACAGGAAACAAGAATCGAGTATGCTGAACAGGCTCAGGCAGCCTATTTTGTCAGCCTGTTTTCGATATTAGGGAAAATCGCCAAAATTGATGGCGCGGTCACAAGGGATGAGATTGCTGTTGTTCAGACATTTATAAACGGGCTTCAAATACCTGAAACTGAAAGGCGGTTTGCAAAACAGATATTCAACGAAGCAAAGGATTCTGAATACTCGTTAGAGGACTTTGCATTCCAACTATACCAGGCCACACGGAACCATCCTACTATTCTTTTATCATTCGTTGATCTGCTATTTCGAGTTGTGGCAGCTGATGGAACGTTTCACCCGGCTGAAGAGTCTTCCCTCAAAAGCATCGCGAGGATATTTAGGATCAGTGACGAGCAATACAACAATCTAAAGTCAGCATACTTTGACGTCCTTGACAAGTACTACGGAGTCTTGAACTGCAACCCCGAAAGCTCAAATGAAGAGATAAAATCCAATTACAAGAAGCTTGTGAAGGATTTTCATCCTGACACAATAGTGTCAAAGGGTCTTCCAGAGGAGTTTACGGATTTTGCAGCAAAGCGCTTCCGCGGAATTCAAGAGGCCTATGAGACAATTAGAAAGGAGCGTCATTTCTAAAGCGAAGAAAGAACATGCATTGAGGGGCAAATCATCCACACTACTGGCTGACAAGCATAACCTATTACCTAACATGATTATTATCTTAGGATAGAATTATTTCGTCTAAAAAGTAAAAAGACGAGTTTTATTTTTCCGCATGCATTGGTGATAATCACGTGAATAAAACAGATAGCAGACACATAATCCAAGAAATGCTCGATCTTGCGGATGTTCGGATCAATGGAGATAGACCCTGGGACATCCAGGTTCAGAACCAAAAGTTTTATGAAAGGGTCCTGTCAGGGGGTTCTCTTGCCCTGGGAGAAAGTTATATGGATGGCTGGTGGAACTGTGATGCCCTGGATCAATTCTTTACTAAAATCTTGGGTGCTCGATTAGATAAGAAGGCTACAAAATCAAAGCAAGTTATATGGGCTATTCTCAAAGCAAAGATAACGAATGTGCAAAGCAGAGCAAAGGCTTATGAAATTGGAAAACGGCATTATGATATCGGGAATAATCTTTTCTCTATTATGCTGGATAAAA
>CAZBBQ010000072.1:0-1878 GCA_964489745.1 uncultured Desulfobacteraceae bacterium | reverse complement strand
ATTTAAATCGAGCACATCTTTCTTCCAGAAAACGATTCTTTGTCATCTCATGTGCACAAACTGTTGAAATAGCCTCTATAAATTCCCATTAATTTTTCAATACTATAATCACCTTCACCGAATAGAGTGATGGGGGATACCAGGGTGTTAAAATGGGAGCCGAAGGTCTTTTATTAATGAACTGCCCATCTTTCCGCGTTGCGCCAGTTCACCGCTAATACCATCAAATCCGCCGAGGCTCTTTTTTACCTGTCCCATAGGGCCGTCTACCTTTGCAAAAATCGCTTTCTTCAAATCCTCCTCCAGTTGTGCTGCCTGTCTGTCTACGGCCTTACCAGCGGCGTTCTTGAGAATATCGTCAAGATCTGAATCAAGGTCGACAGTGTATTTGTCAAGGGTCCCGGTTATATCTGCCTTGAGCGTAAATTTGGATACTGTCGGGAGTGCGGAGGCTATGGCACTCATTATTACACCTCCTGTATCCTTTGCACCTGTTGTTAGGCGAACAGCGTCCAGTTTTGAAATGAGATTTGCCGCAACTGTATCACCCTTGATCAGGGCTTTCAACTCAAGGTCCACAGCGGCATTATCCAGGGTGATTGGCAGTTGACCACTCTTGCTCAGGGCAATATCATGCACAGCAAGTCCTTGAACAGTGAAATTCACCGTGTCCTTGGAACGTGAGGCATTGATGTGATCCAGGGCCCCGCTAAAATTACAAGAAGTTAGGCCCTTCATATTTTCTCCTGAGAATAAAAAGCTGAGGGGAATCCCAAGAATATCCTGCCGGTTTGTAATGTCTTTTATGGTTCCTGCCAAATCACCGGCCTCAATTTGCAATTGGGCATTCACGGTTCGAATCAGGAAATCAGGAAGGGGCTCTTTTTCCTTGAAGCGGATGTACACACCCTTGCCCCGTAACGGTGTATCAGGTTCGCCGTGTTTCTGCTTTTTTACTGACCCCTCAAGGAGGGGTTGCAACCGTTCGTACCACGTGACTGCCTTTTGTGTCCAATCGTTGATTCGAGAGCCAAAGAGCAGCCCGCTCATGTTTCCAATGCCCTGAGCTGAAAGGCTGTATTTCTTCTTCAGTCGCTCAACATCCGCAAGAGGTGCTTTTTTTACTTGCTCATAGTTTCCTTTCAGCGATGTCAGGGTGCGATCAAGGCCATTTCGTGCCTGTTTGATGCGATCCAGATCGTTTGTTATGTCTTTCTTAATGGCAGTTATATCGCCAGCCGCACCCAGCAGCCCACCAAGAAGACCCTTTTTCTTTTTCTTGAGCTGCTGGATACGATTTCGATATTCGTCAAATTGTTCTCTATCCGGAAGCTCACTGAGGCGCATTCTCCAAGTTTCTTTCTCTTTTCGAATATCTTCCTGAAGCGATTTTATCAGGTTAAGGGACTCCAGTTCTTCTCCCTTGAGGATTTCTGCTACATCAGGAACTGCAAATGCAGGTACAGTGATTTTCTCCTGAGGCCCTTTTTTTGGCCCTTTTTTAGAAACGGGGGAAGCAGGCGCTCGGGATACCAGTGCACCGGATGTTCTCCGTGGTGTATTCAATTGTATGCCATCGAGTACCATTTCTTTGACAATGATCTTCCTGTGAAGCAAATGTGCCGCTTCAAGTGACAGGTTTATTCCGGCGATCTCCACGGCATTTTTCATAGGGTCATCAGGGTTGGTTACCTGAAGGTGTAAAACGTGGAGACCTGCTGGAAAAAGCGTGAGATCCGCACTCTCCATCTCCACCTTTGCGCCCACTGCCTGGGTTGCGTGTTTCTCTATTGTTCGCTTGACAATGCCGTCTATGAAGAGATACCAGAATCCGAAGACGATGATCATACCGACTACAAATGCACCAAGTCCTTGCCA
>CAZBBQ010000071.1:0-7176 GCA_964489745.1 uncultured Desulfobacteraceae bacterium | reverse complement strand
AAGGGGATACAAATCTCTTCAGTGGTTTTAGGATTCGATTTTTTCTACATTGTGTTTATAAATTAGTTTGACAATAAAGTGATTACTACTATAAAATATCTCTAAGGTTTCTGAAGGACCATTAATCACTATTTTTGGAGGAACAAAAAGGCCACGAAGGCCTCAGGACTCAAATGTGCTGGGTATTTCGTGGCCTTTTTGTTTATGAAACATGAAAACCAACCCACAATCTCCCCATTAGAGAAAAAAGGTTCCTATGAGGAGAAATATTAAATGACAGCTGAAGATATCTTATCAAATGAGGATTTTAAAAAATGCGTCGAAGGGAAACCCCTAAAAGATCTTTTTTCAATCAAGACGTCTCATGTCGCAGTACCGCCAAAAGCCATGATAGAGCCCTCAAGACTCTGCGAGTGGTGTGGCGAGCCTACAATGGTGTCAAAATTGATTGAAACAGATGGGCGCTATATGTGTAGGGAGTGTTCAGATCATGACTATCGGCCTGTTGCAGAATAGTTTTGTAAATTTAATGGAATTCCGGTTATGAAGGCAGATTGAAAAACTGGCACTATAACCATATATAAAAACCATGGAGGCTCTCCCAGGTCTGTAGATCAAGAATGATGGTTTATTCTATAACTCAGGAGAAAGGGAGCGTTATGAACATGACGAAAAGATTACTATGCAAAGTTTTCCTACTATTTGTAATTATGGTCGCACTTATGGGAACAACTGGTCATGCTGACCGGACCAGGATCAAGGAGGTCCGCATCGCCGACAGCAAGGGCGATTGGGGCTATCCCAATCCCTACTGTCATTATCCAAGGGGCGCCGGCTACATACGCATGAGTTGGGTCTTTGATACCCTGGTATGGAAAGATGATAAAGGATATATCCCAGCCCTGGCAAAAGAATGGACCTATGACCCGAAATCACTGAGCTTTACCTTTGAACTACAGAAAGGTGTCAAGTGGCACGATGGGGTTCCCTTTAGCGCCGAGGACGTAGTCTTTACCATCTACTATTTCAAGCAGCATCCTTATCGATTTGTTCCCATCGAGGCAGTGTCAGGCGCCCAGGTTAAGGCAAAAAATAGTGTGGTCATTAAACTGGAGAAACCCTACGCCCCTTTCTTGTCCTATGTGGCGGCAACCATTCCTATTCTTCCGAAGCACATCTGGCAAAATGTGACCGACCCACGCAAATGCAATGATCCCAGGGCATTTATTGGCTGCGGCCCTTATAAATTTATCGATTTCAACAAGACAAAAGGGACCTATCTTTACGAGGCATTTGAAGATTATTATCAGGGCATTCCCAAGGCCGAACGGCTCATATATATCAAGGCGGGCAAGCCGCTCATGACTCTATCCGCAGGGAGGGCCGATCTAGCCAATATTAGGCCTGACATAGCAAAATTATTAGTAAATAAAGGTTTGGTTGTAATCAAAAACGCCCGGGGTTGGAACAAGAAGCTGATGATCAACCACAAGAAGCTCCCTTTTAATGACAGGCGCTTCCGCCAGGCCATAGCATATGCTATAAATCAGCAAGAAATAATCGACAAGGCGCACCGAGGTTTTGGATCGCCCGCTTCCTTCGGACTGATCTCACCAGACCATGAATTCTACAACCCAAATACACCGACCTATGCGTCCAATCCCTCCAAGGCTCGGCAAATATTAGAGTCCTTAGGGTACTTCAAAGGCTTTGACGGTTACTATTCCAAACCCGGCAAACCTTTAAAAGTAGAGCTCCTGGCCTCAAACATCACTGCAGCTGGGGAAAGCGTTACTGACCGAGACGGTGAGGTGATCAAGCGACAATTGGAGGCTGTGGGCATCCATGTTGATCTGGTTAATTTAGAGCAGGCCACCGCAGACGGGAGGGTCAGAAAATGGAACTTTGATCTGGCAATCTCTGGCCATGGCGGTTTGTTAGGTGACGCAAGAATACTTAACATGATGATAAATCCCGAGTTTATGGGTTCAAAATCGGCCCGCTTTGGTGCCAACAAGGAGCTTAATAGGCTTCTCAAAGCCCAGCTTGCCGAGATGGATATGGCCAAACGCAAGGCCTTAGTATACAGAATACAGGAGATATATGCCGACGAAGTGCCGGCAATCTCGCTATATTATCCGGCCTCCATGGCCGCTTATAACCCCAAAAAGGGCATCCGGTGGTATTATACAAAGGGGGGCATTTCTATAGGTATCCCCATCGCACAGAACAAGATGTCCTTGATTAAATAAAGTGAGGACCGGCATTTATTTATTTCTCTCAATGAGGGCAAAAATTCCGGCTTTTTCAGAATTTTTCAGAGCAATGGAATGATGGAGTATTGGAGTAGTGAATATGGTTTCTGATCCAAAGCAATCAGTACCAAGACGATTCGTCCTTGTTATCTCCTATGGCTTGGCTGCCCTGGCCATGATCTATCTGAGTTACTCCTTGCCACATTTGCTGCCAGGCGATTTTGTAACAGCAATGTATTCGAGTTCCGACGTTAGCCTCACACCAGATCAGGAAGCAGAACTCATGGCCTATTATACCGAAAACTCGGGTATCGGCGATTATCTTGTCAACCTGCTAACGTTGGACTGGGGATATTCTTACGCATTTTTGACTCCTGTTTCCACACTTTTTTTTATTGCACTACCCTGGACCCTGCTGCTATTGGGTACTGCTAATATAATCTCCATAATCATAGGATTCGTGACAGGTGTAGAAGTGTCTTGGCGAAGGGATAGTTGGGTGGAAAAAGGGATGGTGGGCGGGATAACGGTTATCGAGGGGGTTCCCGAGATCAGTACAGGCGTTATCCTCTTAGTGGTTTTTTCCCTCAACTTGCAGTGGTTTCCGACGGCTGGGGCAGAAACAGCCTATGCTGATGTATCTTTCTGGGCTCGGCTGATCGATATATTCCACCACCTATTATTGCCTCTGGCCACTCTTATTCTGGCCTATTTCCCGGGCAATTTCTTGCTCACACGCAATAGTATGATGATGGTCATAAAGGAACCTTTTGTGACAACAGCGAGAGCCAAAGGCCTGCCTGCATGGAGAGTCCGGTATTTCCATGCCGCCAGAAATGCCCTATTGCCTTTGGTAACGCGCTTCGGTCTACGCTTAGCCTTTATGGTAACAGGCGCATTAGTGGTAGAGACTATCTTTTCCTATCCAGGCCTGGGCACTCTCCTGTTTAACGCAATTCAGGCGCGGGATCTGCCACTAATTCAGGCCATCGTTCTGGTTTCCTCTCTGATGGTTCTGGCGACCATTTTGTGTTTGGAAATAGTTTATCGAATAATTGACCCAAGGATTCAACATGCCAATTAATTCCAACGGAACATTTTTTCGGGACCCCTGGCTTATAGCAGGCCTTTTTTTGTCAATTTTTTTTGCTGTTATAACACTGCTGGGTCCAGAGCTGGCTCCATTCGATCCCTGGGACATCTCTTTTGCCCCAATCTCACCACCCTCAGCCAGGCACTTCCTAGGTATTAACGACGGTGGACAAGATATTTTTTCCGAGCTTCTATTTGCTGTCCGCAACACTGCAAGCTTTGGATTACTCAGCGGTATAATCGCATTGGCATTCGGGATCATAGTGGGGCTGATCGCAGGTTGGTTTCGTGGTCTGGTTGATATGATTCTGATGCGCATAGCCGATGTTTTGCTGGCCATTCCAGCCATTATGATTCTTGTGCTTACAGCAGCCCTTTTCCGACCATCACCGTGGATTCTGGCCCTTATTCTATCTGGCCTGATGTGGCCTTCTATCAGCAAGGCTATTCGTGCACAGACCCTTACCCTAAGAGAGAGTCTCCATATCAAATCAGCTACACAGATCGGTGGTGGCAATTTGTATATCATCCGGCGTCATCTGATGCCCGAGATGTTTCCACTCTACCTTATTGGCTTTTCTGAAAAGGCAAGAATAGCCATGTTCATGGAAGCATCCCTTGCCTTCTTAGGATTATTTGATCCCAGCCGCAAGTCATTGGGCATGATGATTAGTTATGCCCTTAAATATTATTATATGGACATATGGTGGAATTGGCTCCTGCCTCCTATTGCCTGCTTATCTTTATTGATTATGGCTGTCACATTCTTAGCAATAAGCCTTGAAAAGGTGCTGGATCCACGCCTGAAAGAAATAGTAGGTGCTTAATAATGCGGACTTTGATGGGAGCATATGTTTTTTGGCAGCATTTCTCAATAACCGATTTATTGAAGATTTTCTATTGGCAATTGAAAATTTAATAGTTTCGCGCAATTTTTAAGTAATCGTAAAATCGAAACATTAGAGCAAAACAAATCATTGATAGTCAATCATTCATTTTCAATTCTTTTGACTATTTTTTATTTCGGCTTGTCTAAGTTGCAGTGAAAAGCGCTATGAGTTTGGAGATTAAAAACTTAAATATTATGTATCAAGACGGGGCCCACCGTATCCAGGCCTTGGAGGATATCAGCATTGCGCTCACACCAGGTAAATGTCTGGCTCTGGTAGGAGAGTCTGGCTCCGGAAAGACTACCCTTGCCAAGGCCTGCATGGGATTACTTCCTTCAAATGCAATCCGACAGGGTCAAATAAAGCTTAACGGGCAACGAATCGATCTCCTTGGAGAATCATTACTAAACGAGATTCGTTGGGAGAGAATTGGCATGGTTTTTCAAAACGGCTCGTCCAATCTTAACCCTGTACATCGAATTATCGATCAAGTAGCTGAACCTCTGATTCAACATAGCTCCGTAAGTAAATCCTTGGCCCATGTGCTGGCTGGCAAAGCACTATCCCGAATGGGAGTCAAGGGAGAATATCACTCCCGCTATCCCCATCAACTCAGTGGGGGCGAGGCTCAACGAGTCTTATTAGCTATGGCTACAATCCTGGACCCAGAAGTGATTATATTAGATGAGCCCACCTCGGCCTTAGATGCCTTCAATAAGTCTTTTGTGAGTGATTATATAAACCATGCCAAGCATAAAGGTAAGGCAATTCTTTTGATCACACACGATCTGGAGTTGGCAGTTCATCTGGCCGAAACTGTTGTCCTTCTCTATCTTGGCCAGATCATGGAAATTATGCCCTCGAAGGATCTTTTCTCTCGTCCCCTTCACCCGTATACACTTGTTCTTGGACGATCCTATCCTGCTATGACAACTACCAGGGATTTAGGTGGCATTCGTGGCGATGCCTTCTACCGCTTTATACATCAGCATGGCCACAACAATGAAGCCAACTACCAGCACGTCCATATCCAAGTCCCTCTCTCCGCACATAAAGATGGCCACGCTCCCCCGACAGGTTGTCTATTTCTAAACCGATGCACTCAGGCTATTGAAAAATGTCGAGCGGGAACAGTTGCTTTGGATGCAATTGACAACCATATGGTTCGTTGTCTGCGGCATGGAATCGCCAATCTTGTGGAACTCAAAGGAGTAAGTAAGCAATACGGACAAACTGTTGCCATTCATCCGATCGAACTGGAAATCAAATGCGGTGAGGTCTTCTGTTTAGTGGGTGAAACCGGTTCCGGTAAGACTACCCTCGCAATGATTACCGCCGGGGTGCTTAAGTCAGACAGTGGTGCAAGGCTTTTTAATGGGCGCGATATGGATAAATGGATGCACCAGGATTACCGCTCCCTGGCTCGTTGCATTGGTGTGATTTATCAAAACCCGGCCGACTCTGTCAGCCATCGCTTTACTGTTTTTGATACTGTTGCAGAGCCACTTAAAATCCATGGCCTTGCCAAAAATCAAATTAAACTTAAAGAAATTGTCACTAATATTCTGGCCGATGTTCATCTATCGTCTGATCCAGTATTTTTGGGCTGCTATCCGCATGAACTCAATATGGGGGCTATACAGCGTGTATGTCTGGCCCGTGCCCTGGTCCTTGGCCCCTCCCTTCTGGTTGCAGATGAGCCAACCAGCTCACTGGATCCCAGCATACAGGCCAAGGTATTGAAGTTGCTTTTGAATCTCCAGACCGAATTAGGTCTGTCTATGCTTTTTGTTACTCACAATATCGGTCTGGCACGAAAAATTGGCGATCGAATCGGGGTAATGCTCGCCGGTCGCTTAGTGGAAGTTGGTCCTGC
This sequence comes from uncultured Desulfobacteraceae bacterium, assembly GCA_964489745.1. Classification (GTDB taxonomy): domain Bacteria; phylum Desulfobacterota; class DSM-4660; order Desulfatiglandales; family B25-G16; genus B33-G16. The sequence goes on along the minus strand of CAZBBQ010000071.1, from coordinate 1,063 downwards.
TCATCTTATTTTATCTAGTCCCAGCCATCCCTACACCAAATTATTGATCGACAGCGCAAGCGGTATCCCCCAGAGATCTTTCAAACATGTTGCAGATTCAGTTGAACCTAATGGCTGCCCCTTTTCTATGCGATGCCCTATTGCCAAAGATATTTGTAGGCATAAAACACCGCAACTTTTGCAGAGAAATTATCGCCACGTAGCCTGTCATTTTCCATTAACCGCCAGTCATTCAGGTTAAAGATTCTCTTGCAAATAGGCGCTAACTTGCGAGCACATTCCAGGGGCCCCGACCATGAGATGATCTTCTATTCTTTGCCCATCCAAGTATTCGTCAAGCAGAAATTCGCTTTCGTCCATTTTATAGATCTTTCCTCCTGCTGCTTCAATTATAACGCGAGCGGCGGCGAGATCCTGATAGGACTCATTAACAATGACAGCCGCTTCAGCCCGACCCATGGCAACATAGCATATATGAGCAGTAGTACATCCCAAGTCGCGGATTTTACCTGGAAATGTAGAATGATAATGACGGTGAAACCGTGAGTAGGTGAGCAGAAGGCTTTCGTCGTTAATGGTTTCCTGAGTAGAAATACTGATTTCCTTTTTCCCTAAGAAGGCTTTTTGCCCTACCTGGGCATGAAAAAGATCGCCCGTTGCAGGCATATAAAATATGCCTAAGATTGGCCAAAAATTCTCAAGAAGAGACAGAGAGCTTCCCCATATGGGGATTCCAGCCTGAAAATTTGCTACCCCTTCTAAGGCATCGTAAATCCATAGGTATCTCTTTCCCTCATGAGTGTATCCTTTGTTCTTTTGGTTACTATTGAATACCTGGTGATCAGGAAAATGGGCATGGAGTTGATCTTGGAAAAACTTCATCAGGCTGAGTTCGGCCTCTGTAACCAACCCGTCATCGAACTTAACATCTGGCTTACCCATGCCATAATAGGAAAGTGCTTTTTCTCCTGAACCATGAATCACTTCCATTGCAAACTGAATTAAAGTATCAATTTCCTGATTTTTTGATGTTACCATTTGTCCCCCTTATAAAATTTTTTTC
>CAZBBQ010000070.1:0-7238 GCA_964489745.1 uncultured Desulfobacteraceae bacterium | reverse complement strand
ATTGGTGGGATTGGAATGAGCGGTATAGCAGAGCTCCTCCTTAATTTAGACTATTTTATTAGCGGGTCTGATCTCAGAAAAACAGAAGTAACAGAGCATCTCTCAGATCTTGGTGGCAAGATATTCCTTGGACATAGACCTCAGAATATCAATGGAGCAGATGTCGTCGTTTTCTCTTCGGCAGTAAAGGGCGATAACCCGGAAATAGTAGAGGCAAGGGAAAGATCTATCCCTGTAATACCAAGGGCTGAGATGCTGGCTGAATTAATGAGGCTTAAATACGGGATAGCAGTGGCAGGCTCCCATGGAAAAACAACCACGACAAGTATGGTTGCCTCGATATTGACCGAGGGTGGCTTTGATCCAACAGTTGTTATCGGTGGAAGATTGAATATATGGGGAGGCTCGAATGCGAGGTTAGGACGAAGTGATTTTCTTGTGGCTGAGGCAGATGAGAGTGACGGATCCTTTCTTGCTCTCTCCCCAAGCATAGCTGTTGTTTCCAATATAGATCATGAACATATAGATTTTTACCGTAGCATGGATAATCTCAGGAAGACATTTATTGATTTTATCAACAAGATCCCTTTTTATGGCAGGGCCATTCTCTGTGTGGATGACAAAGAGGTCCAAGGATTGATTCCTAAGCTTACAAAAAGTTATCTGACATATGGGCTGAATCCCCAGTCGGATATAAGGGCGAGTGGCATATCAAAAGAAGGCCTGAACACCACTTTCGATGTTATTTTTAAGAGTAGGTTAGCCGGTAACGTCACTATTTCCATTCCTGGCGAGCATAATATTTTAAATGCCTTGGCAGCAATAGGGGTAGGATTGGAACTGGATATTGATTTTAAATACATCAGGGAGGGACTCAAGAATCCCGGAGGTCTTAAGAGGCGCTTTGAAATAAAGGATGAAAGGGGTGGCATACTTTTTTTAGATGATTATGGGCATCACCCTACAGAGATAATGGCAACCCTCAGTGCAGCAAAAGAATGCTGGCCTGATCGGAGATTGGTAGTTGTTTTTCAACCACATAGGTTTACCAGAACAAGAGATTTATATGATAAATTTGTTATCTCTTTTAACCAGGCAGATTCTCTGATCATTAGCCCTCTCTACAGGGCAGGCGAAGAGCCTATACCAGGCGTAGATAGCAGAACTCTTTATCAGGGAATAAGAAATCATGGTCACAGGGCGGTGACTTATTGCGATAGCACTGAGGATACCATATCTGAACTTCTTGATCAGATTAGACCTGGTGATATAGTGTTAACCCTTGGCGCTGGTGATATACACCTTGTTGGGACCGATTTATTGAAAAGGATTGGGAATTAAGGAATTTAGGAATTGAGGAAATAAGGGAGTGATCAACAAGCAGCAGGCAGTAAAAACAGCAACGGTGAACGGATAACGGTGAACAAATAGCGATGAATTTTCTTTAACTTTAGGCATTTTAGGCACTTTAGCTCACTTTAGGCACTCGATGATGGATGCTCATATCAGGAAAAGAATGAAAGAGATAGGAGGTAAGGCAGTCCTTTTTGATGTGCCCATGAGTAAATATACCACAGTAAGGATTGGTGGTAATGTTGAAGCCTTGTACAAGGCGAGGGACCTCAACACATTAAGGGAAATGAAGGCTTTTCTTATGGATGAAGGGATTCCATATTTGGTTACGGGTTGTGGAAGCAACCTCCTTGTGAGGGATGGGGGGTTGAAAGGTGTAGCGATTATATTGGAAGGATCCTTTGCTGTTGTTAACGATACCTCTATGGTAGAGCCATATATTGTGGTTGGGGCTGGTATGCCTTTATATAAACTCGTTGATATTTGTATAGAAAATGGTTTTTCTGGAGCGGAATTTCTCGCAGGAATTCCTGGAACCGTGGGTGGAGGAGTGGCCATGAATGCAGGGAGTTGGGGCCAAGAAATGAAGGGTGTGATTAATGAGGTAACCATACTGACAGGCAGGGGAATAGTAGAAAAGAGAGATAAAGGGAGGCTTACATTTCTTTACAGAGGGCTTGAATTGAACGCAGGGGAGATAATCCTCAATGCAATACTGCGTTTAAAGTTTGATAAACCTACTTTAATCAGAAAAAAGGTTGTTTTGAATATGAAACGAAGAAAAGAGAGGTTTCCTTTTGATATGCCCTCTGCTGGATCTATTTTTAAAAATCCCAAGGGCGATTATGCAGGCCGGTTAATAGAAGCTGTTGGTTTAAAGGGTAAAACGATAGGGGGGGCAATGATATCATCTAAGCATGCCAATGTTATAGTTAATAAAGACAAGGCTTCGAGCTCTGACATGCTGTCCCTTATGGATCTGGCAGTAGGTAAAGTAAGGGAAATCTTTAATATACAATTATCACCTGAGATAAAGGTTGTAGGTGAAATGTGAAAAGAAGCTCTGTATTGGATAAACAATCAGTAAGAAGGCATAAAAGAAAGGGCTCTTTGTCTCCTAAGAGATTTTTTGGCCAATTAGGTTTTGGGCTTATTAAAATATTTCTTTTCTTTTTAGGGCTTGGGGCCCTCTCTTTAGCCCTTATTACCGGATATCAATTTCTTTCTTCATCGTCATATTTTAGGTTAAATAATATTGTGCTGGCAGGAGTGAGTGATGATTTCAGGGAAGAATTAATTAAGATATCGGGCATTAAGGAGAAGGAAAATCTTTTATCTATCGAATCATCTACCATTCGAAAAAATATCGAGAGACATCCATGGATAAAATCTGTTTGTTTAAAAAAAGAATTTCCCCACACCCTTCATATCACAGCAGAAAGTGAAGAGGCTGTGGCAATGGTAATCCTCGAGACCATGTCTTTCATGGATAAAGAAGGGATTATATTTAAAGATGTTGAAAGCAATGATTGTATTGATTTTCCTGTAGTAACAGGACTATCCCAGGGTGATGAAAAAAATGGAGCGAAGCTGAAAAGGGCCGCCTCTTTAATAAATGCCATTCATTTATGCGCCTCCCCTTTATTGATAAAGAATTTATCAGAGATTCATGTGAAAGAAGATGGCGCTTTTATCGTGTATTTCAAAAAATTGCCCTTTAAGGTCCTTTTTGGAAGAGACGATTTTGAAAGAAAAGTTGGCTCATTAATTGACATTATCAGTCATCTCCGGACCACGTATGGCCTCGATCAGGCCAGATCGATAGATTTGAATTATATCGATAGGGCGGTGGTTGCATTTACTGGCAGAGTAGTCTGAAAAGGAATGTCATGTGTAAGAAAGAAAAAGAGATAGCAATGATACGTGATAAGCGACGAGTAAAAAATGACAAAAAAGGGGGTTGGTGAGCATGGAGGAATTGATTGTAGGCCTTGACATTGGCACAAGTAAAATATGTGCAGTAGTTGGGGATGTAAGGCCTGATGGGATGGTTGATATTATAGGAATGGGATCTCATCCGTCCATCGGGCTTCGGAAGGGCATGGTGATCAACATCGAAAACACAGTAAATAGCATTAAAGAAGCCATAGAAGAGGCGGAGACTATGGCTGGCTGTGAGATCAGTTCTGTCTTTGCTGGAATCGCTGGAGGTCATATAAAGGGTTTTAACAGTCATGGGGTTATAGCCTTGAAGAACAGAGAGGTTACCAAGCTGGACATTGAGAGGGTGATTGATGCAGCGAGGGCAGTTGCAATACCCATGGATAGAGAAGTTATCCATGCCATCCCTCAAGAATTTATTGTTGATGATCAGGCTGGCATTAGTGATCCTGGAGGAATGGCAGGTGTCCGTCTTGAGGTTAAGATACATATAGTAACGGGAGCAGTCACATCGGCCCAAAATATCATTAAGTGTGCAAACAGGGCAGGTCTTGATGTTTACGATATTATCCTTGAATCCCTTGCCTCCAGTGAGGCGATCCTGACCGATGAGGAAAGAGATCTGGGCGTTGCAATAATAGATTTTGGAGGAGGCACTACGGATTTAGCGATATTTTCACGAGATTCAATAGCTCATACCTCTGTATTAACATTAGGTGGTGATAATTTGACCAATGATATTGCTATTGGAATCAGGACCCCCTTTAAAGAAGCTGAAAAGATAAAGATAAAATATGGATGTGGTCTTACCTCTCTTATCGGTGAGGATGAAATTATTGAGGTTCCAAGTGTGGGCGGTAGGAAAGAAAGGACTATCAGCAGAAAATTGCTGGGAGAAATTTTAGAACCACGGGTGGAAGAAATTTTTAACCTTATTTATCAGGAAATGATTCGGTCTGGTTATGATGATATGGTCACATCTGGGATTGTTGTAACAGGCGGCTCTTCTCTTCTATCAGGAGTGCCGGAGATTGTAGAGCAGGTTTTTAATATGCCGGCGAGGGTCGGGTATCCTGAAAATATTGGGGGATTAAAAGAGATTGTGAATAGCCCCATGTATGCAACAGCAGTAGGTCTTGTGTTGTACGGAGCTCACTCAAAACAGAGAAAGAAAAAATTCAGGATACGGGATACAAATATATTTAACCGGATCACATCCAGGATGAAGAGATGGTTTACGGAAGGGAAATAAATAACATCAGGAAAGGAGAGTTATCATGAGATATGAATTTGTTGAAGAGAGCCCGAGCGCCAAGATAAAGGTTTTTGGTGTTGGAGGCGCAGGAGGAAATGCAGTCAATAACATGATTGCAGTTGGACTGAACGGGGTGGATTTTAAGGCTGCAAATACTGACAAGCAGGCCCTTGATTTTAGCTCTGCCCTAGATAAATTGCAGCTGGGGGCCAACCTAACCCATGGATTAGGCGCTGGCGCCGATCCAGAGACAGGTGCTCTTGCGGCAGAGGAGAGCATAGAGGCGATCAGGGCAGCTACTCAAGATGCGGATATGGTATTTATCACCGCAGGTATGGGGGGAGGAACAGGCACCGGAGCTTCTCCAATAATCGCTCGAGAAAGTAGAAATAATGGTGCACTGACAGTAGCAGTTGTCACAAAACCATTTGAGTTTGAGGGTGAGAAAAGGATGAAAGCAGCCCTTGATGGTATTGAAAAACTTAAAAAGCAGGTTGATACCCTCCTTATCATTCCAAATCAGCGATTACGGGCAGTAGGGAATACAGATACCCCTTTTTTGCAGCTTATGAAGATCGCAGATGATGTGCTTCTTTATGCAGTCAAAGGGATATCTGATCTTATTACGATCCCTGGTTTCATAAACCTTGATTTTGCAGATGTTAGAAGGGTTATGAAACAAATGGGAACAGCCCTTATGGGCACAGGAGTGGCTAGTGGAGAAAATAGGGCCCTTGAGGCTTCCCAGATGGCCATTAACAGTCCCTTGTTAGAGGATATCTCAATAGATCAGGCACAGGGTGTTCTTATCAACATGACTGGGTCTACAGGAATGACTATGGAGGAGGTTATGGAAGGATCTTCATTTATAAAAAACGAGGTCCATTCTGATGCAGAAATTATATGGGGCATGGTCTTTGATGATACTATGGAAGATGAGATGCGGATAACAGTTATTGCTACTGGTATAAACAAGACTATGAATAAAAAGATTATTAATTTACGGGATCTTTCGCCTGAGGAAATGGATGATAATTGGACGGTAAGAGTAAAGGAAGATCTTGATAAGCCAACATTTCAGAGGCAGTTACCCGAGGAAGATACTGATTTGCTTCTAAAAGATAAAGATGTAAACTCTGGGAAAAAAGGTATTTTACATAGAGTTTTTCAAAAGGAAAACCTTGAGTATCCTACTTTTTTAAGGAAGCAGGCAGATTGATTGCAAATTGAAAATTGCAACCCTTTATAAGAACAGACTTACTAAAGAGAGAGGTACCGTAAAAAAGGATTGGGGTGGCAAGATATCTGTAGCCTTGATCTATCCTAATTATTACCAGGTTGGTATGTCCAACCTTGGCTTCCAGGTAGTCTATGGGATACTAAATGAAAACCCTGCAATAGTGGCAGAAAGGGTATTTCTGCCGGAACAAGAAGAATTATTACTCTACAGAAGAACAAATCAAACTCTCCTTTCTGTAGAGTCACAGACACCGCTGCAAAAATTTGATTTTTTAGCATTTTCCCTTTCATTTGAAAATGATTATCTCAATATCCTCACCATACTTGATTTAAGCAAGATTCCACTTATGTATAAGGACAGAGGAGAAAATTATCCTCTCATCATTGCAGGGGGTGTAACAACCTTTATGAACCCCGAACCCCTGGCCAGTTTCATAGATTGCTTCCTTATTGGTGAAGGTGAAGTGATTGTGAAAAAATTCTTTCAGGCCTATCTTGATTTTCAATTATCAACTCATAATAAAGAGGGGGCCCTGAAAGTTTTAGCACGTGAGGTCGAGGGGGTTTACTGCCCCTCTTTTTATACGGTTACCTACAAAGAGGATGGGTCAATAGGTTCCTTTACGCCTTCCATTTCCTCTATCCCTTCCAAGGTAAAGGTTGTCAAGCAGATACCCTTTACAGGACCTTTGTGCCAATCGAAGATACTAACACCGTCAACGGAGTTCTCTGATACGATCCTTGTAGAGCTTAACCGAGGATGTGCTGCTGGGTGTAGGTTCTGTGCTGCTGGGTATGTCTATAGACCCCCAAGGAGTATAGAAGAGGAAAATATATTTTCATCATTTGAAAGCATATTGGATAAAAACACCAGGGTTGGCCTTATAAGCCCATCAGCCACTGATGTCCCCTGGATTGAGAAGTTAACCAGCACTATTCTTGAAAGGGGTGGTGATTTTTCTGTTTCTTCCTTTCGGGCAAGTTCATTAACAACGGATCTGCTAAAAAATATAAAGAGAAGTAGCCAAAAAACCCTGACCTTTGCCCCTGAGGCAGGGAGTGATAGGTTGAGAAGGGTTATAAACAAAAAATTAACAACGGAAAAGATTTTAGAGACTATTATACATATAACAAGGACAGGCTTTTTTCATATCAAGCTTTATTTTATTATCGGTCTTCCAACTGAAACAAGGGAAGATGTAAAGGCAATTATCGGCTTGGTTAAATCTATACGTCATAATTTAATCAAGGAAAGCAAAGGCAGGAAAAGGATAGGGAGAATTAGATTGAGTATTAATTGTTTTGTCCCGAAACCGTTTACTCCATTCCAGTGGTTTCCTATGGATACAGTTGACTCCCTTAAGGAAAAGCAAAAGATAATAAAAAGGGGCCTATCAGGTGAGGGAGGTATTGAGATTGGTTTTGATGTTCCAAAATGGGCGTATGTTCA
>CAZBBQ010000069.1:4452-7578 GCA_964489745.1 uncultured Desulfobacteraceae bacterium | reverse complement strand
TAACTTTAGCTCACTTTAGGCACTTATAACTTTAGGCCTGCCCGTCCCGCTCTGCGGGACGAGGCGGGCGGGCACTTAAATCAGGGTATCTCAATCTCAAGCCGCCCCTTTTTAAATCCTTTAAGGGAGGATAGCATTGCCAAAAAGCTATTTTTGTAAAGGTTAGACATAAAGGGATTGAGCGGAAACTCAACCCCATCGACTTTAACAGAGATTGGTGGATTCAAAGAAACACAGTTGGCAGTTGATTTTTTACCTTTAACGATCTCCATTGCCAGTCCATAGCAGCTTTCATACCCACAGTGACCGCAATTTAGATTGGGCAACTTAAAGGATTTTTCGCTCACAAGAGCAGCCATTTTCTTTATATGATCATCATTTTCAATGGCAAAATCAGAGATATCTTTGTTAAAACTGGCGGTAAAAAGCTGCAACCCATCAAACAATTCACTTTCCTCGCCTTTGTTCCTTATGCAGACAATCTTTGGAAATGTCTTTTCTTTCTTAAACCCCTCTATCAATACAATATCACAGTCAAAATATGTCAGGATATCCTCTATTCGCTTTCTTCCCTTTAGTATTATCTCCGACTCCTTTGAGGAAATGGCGGAAACAAAGGCAGCATGCGCCCTGAATTTTGATGTGTCACTGCTGGGAAAATCAATATCCCCTGAAGCATGTTTGAGAATAGCTACACTATAGCCCATCCTTGACAGTTCCTGAGATAACCTAATAACTAATGTGGTTTTTCCACTTTTTTTATACCCAATCACTCCAACTACCTTCACCGCAAACCTCCTGAGACTTTGCTATATGTCCCTTCTCACTTAAAAATTGCATTAAAAATCTTTTCATCGGCTTTCTGGCAATCCTCTTTTAGCCGAGTGTAATTCATTAAAAGTTTTTTCCCATCCTCTGTTAATCGAGACCCATGCCTCCTTTCAGTGAGTAATATTTTTTTATTCAGATGACCTTCTGTGGCCTTAATCTTTCCCCATACTCCCCTGTATGACATTTTCATTAATTTGGCTGCCTGATTTATTGAACCTGTTTTTTCAACAAGCTCCAAGATCCTCTGCCGGCCTTCTCCAAAGATGATATTACCCTTACTATCTTCCAGCCATTGTCTTGATTGTAATCTGACCTTTTGCATAACTCTCTCCACAATCAGATTATTTTCCATAAATCTCCACTTTTTGCCGGGTTATACCCACCCAACCCTTTCACCCTTTCCCGAAAGTCTTTTGATTTAGTAATGTCTATAAGGGCTTGTATCTTGGCATCATCTATAAAATAGGATGGAATTACCAAATCATATTGCTCTTTTACAATAGGAATAAAATCACAGTCAAGGGCCCTGGCTGCTGCCATAATTCCCATGCCAACATCTGCCGCCCCGTTTAAAATAGCAACAGCTACATTCATATGGGTATACTCTTCGTTTTCATAACCACTTATGTGGGAAGAATCGATACCCATCTCGTGCAACTTATAGTCAAAAAGGACCCTGGTGCCTGATCCTGGCTGCCTGTTTACAAAGGCAATGTCATCATGTGTAAGGTCTTCTATTCCCTTCACCCCTTTAGGGTTTCCTTTTTGGATGATCAGACCCTGCTCCCTTTCTACCAAGTGAAATACATGCACTGGAAAATCTTTTAAATATTTACGGATATAGGAGGTATTGTATTCACCTGTGTGGGTATCTAAAAGATGAGAGCCAGCAATGTGTGCGGTTCCTTTTTTCAGTGCCAACAAACCTCCAAGACTCCCTACATTCCCAGAGGCAATCCTTATACCATCAGTATTTTTTCTGATCTCATCAGACAGGATATCTAAGGTGATATCATGGCTTCCAATAATAACAATTGTATTAAAAATATCTTCAAGATTGACGAGAAGTTCCGCATCTGTTTCCTCACCTGCCACAATGCCTTCTAAAAAAGAAGGAATCCTGATAATACCCTCTGCCTTACTCATGGTTGTAACTGATCCAGCTCCCCTGGGAAGAGGTATGGCCACCACCCTTTCTCCCACCTTACCAATAGTAACCCTGATAAATTCTTCAGCCCCAAGTTTTGAAGGGATATCCCTTGAGGCAACCACCTTTGATAATTTTTTTACCGGTGTAATTGCACCCTGTAACCGATAAAGGAAAGGTCTCACAAACTCATTAAAGGCAATATAGGCAGAAACAGGGTATCCCGGGATACCAACAACAGGTTTTTCTTTTACACTCCCAATAATAGTGGGCTTCCCAGGCATTATCGTGACACCGTGAACAAGAAGCTTTCCTGTATCTTCAATTACCTGTGCAGTATAATCCTTTCTTCCTGCAGATGAGCCCGCAATGATAATCACAAGATCAGGTGCAGAATCTATTGCCCTGAAAAGGGCATCAGTAATCTTATCGCTTTTATCTTCAATTATATCCTCTATTACAGAATCAGCCCCACATTCCCTGATAAGACTGAAAAGGACCGAGGAATTAGACTCAATAATCTCCCCTTTCTTCAAATGGAGAGAATTTGAAAGGGTGTTGAAATTTACCAGTTCGCTCCCAGTGGGAATTATAACTACCCTTGGTTTTCGTCTCACCTTTATATGAAAAGCTCCGCCCCCAATCAAGGTACCAAGATCAAATGCCCGTATCTTGTGGTTTTGAGGAAAAAGTAACTCTGTTGCAACAAAATCCTCTCCAACCTTTCTGACATTCTGCCAAGGAAAGGAGGAAGAATAAATTTCAATTGACTCCTCATCAATCTGGTTGAGCTTTTCAGCCATAATAACAGCATTTTTTTCCTTCGGCATTACATGCCCTGTATTTATCCAGGCAGCCTCTCGCCCTATTTTTAATACCTTAGGATTCCTTTCTGTAACCCCATATGTGTCTTCTGCAAGGACTGCTATCCCATCCATTGCTGCAGAATGATAAGAAGGCGATGAAACCTTTGCAAAAACAGGCTCTGCGGTAATTCTTCCAGGAGACTCAACAACAGAAATCTCTTCTGCTTCCACGATTGGTTTTGGATCAAACGTATTAAAGAAGATCTCGAGTGCCTCCTTAGGGTCCTTCATTTTTAGATATATCTTCTGCCGTTGCATAATTTTTACAGCATCTCCTTAAAA
>CAZBBQ010000069.1:0-4352 GCA_964489745.1 uncultured Desulfobacteraceae bacterium | reverse complement strand
AAAACAACCTCACCTGAACCGTTTCTCCCTTATAGAGACCCTCGGTATTCATATCAATTGTGACAATACCATCTGCCTCTACCATGGTGGAAATAAGTCCACTTTTTCCCAAAATAGGTGTTGCAAGCCATTTACCTTCGGCCTGGGTGAGTTTTACCCTTATATAATCCTCTCGACCATTTGCCGACTCTATATTTCTGTCAAGCTCTGCCTCTATAGAATGACTATTATATTCCGTAAGGTTTGTAAGACCCACAAGCTTGCCAAATAAATATTTAAGGAAAATATCAAATATTATCATAGCAGATACAGGGTGCCCAGGAAGTCCCCACAAAGTCTTGTTTTCTTTTCTTGCAATAATAGTCGGTTTACCAGGGCTAATGGATACACCATGAGCCACTACCTCTACACCATCCAAGGAAAGAAATGCATCTAAGGTAAAATCCTTTACACCAACCGAGCTTCCACCGGAAAGCAAGACAACATCTGCTTGAGATAGTCCTTTCTCAATGAATAACGTAATATCCTCAAACCTATCTTTAATTATACCACAATAGATGGGTTCCACACCTAATTGAACGCAGAGGCCTCCCAGGGTGTAGCTATTTATGTCTCTCATCTGCCCTGCTTTTGGTTTTTTACTAATATCTACTATCTCTTCACCAGTCGATATAATAGCTGCCTTTGGTCTAATATATACATCTACCATGCTTATGCCAAGGCCTGCCAAAATACCAAGATCCTGTGGCCTTAACAAGCTTCCTTTATGTAAAACTACCTGCCCTTTTCTAACATCATCATCAGGAAGAATCACATTTTCTAATGGTGAAACAGGCCTGCTGATTTCTACTACCCCATCTTCAACCTTCTGGGTGTACTCTACCATAACAACAGCATCAGCACCTTCTGGAAGCATACCGCCTGTTGATATCTGGGCACACTCTCCTCTATGAAGTGCCCATTGCGGTATCTCGCCCATCGTGACCTCTCCAACAATATTGAGAGGAGTTGGTAGATTCTCGCTGGCACCAAAGGAATCCTTTGCTGCAAGGGCATACCCATCCATAGTGGATCTTTGAAATCCTGGGAGATCTTCACCAGAGATAATATCTCGTGCCAAAACCCTGTTGAGCGCACCAGTTATAGGGACAGATTCTTTTCCCAACGGCTCGATATCTTTTAAAGATTCAAAGATATCCTCTGCTGTCTTTACCTTAAAAAATGAACGCATGAATGATATATGTCATAATTGACATGAATAAGCAACTAAAATTTCAGTGACGAAAAGAAGGAGTAATAGGATTTATAGGAGTGATTTTTCTTCGGCCAGCTTTTCTCTACATCTCGCTATATAGATGAGTGCTTTCCCGTGTTGGCCAAAATCAGGATACTGTGTGATGAGATATTCAAAGCGCTGCAACGCTGCCATATAATAGCCAGACTTGAAATAGAAATAACCAACATAAAATTCATACTCTGCCAGACTGCTATAACATTTTCTCATATTTCTCCGGGCCAGCAAAGAAAATGGGTTTTCCGGAAATTCTTCGCGCAGTCTCTTAAACTCTTTTAAGGCGTTTTTTGTGCTTGTCTGATCCCGATCAATAGTGCTTATCCTGAGAAAGCTACACATGCCCTGCTGGTAAATCACATAAGGGATAGATTTGTTTTTCGGATGAAGCCTTTCAAATTCTATGTATGCATCCAAGGCCTGCTCAAATTCTTTCTTTTTAAAAAGGGCATCAGCCATTTTTAATTCAGCTTGAATAGCCAATTTACTATAAGGGTATCTATCTTTTAGTTTTTGAAAGGCCTCTACTGCATAACTATAATCGCCATCTTCAAATTCTGACATTCCCTGATTCATTAGTTCTTCCGGGGACTTTTCAGGCTTCTTTCCTCCAAAACCAAAAAGAGAGCAACCACTCAGTAAAAAAACCAACACCTGAAAAAAAATAAATTTCCTGAGTATATTAACCACTCTTCCGTTCATCTAATTTACTGCCATCTGGTAAGTTTTCGAACATATGGACGTAATTACAATTGGAATATTGGAATAATGGATTGCGAGAAAAAAAATTACAATGCATTTCTCCCTTATCACTGTCCGATATTCCATTGCTTCGGCATTCCATGTCCAAGACCCGCCTGCCAGACCGCGGGCAGGTGGCGGGCAGGTCTGAGTCATAATGCTTGAATTATGAGAGTTTTGCGTACGCAATAGTACGGTAAACATTAACATCTTCTCAGAAAGTTGTGCTAGGGCATGTTCTCATTCCGTATTTACGGTGTAAATAAAATAGGATTAAAAAGGACCATCCTATTTTGCCACAAATAGAAATTTCTTTAGAGCAACTTGAGCATGGCCTTTTCGATATTCGCCTTTCCTACCGCACCCACAACAGTATCCACCAACTCCCCACCTTTAAAAAAAAGTATTGTTGGAATTGCCCTCACACCAAAACGATTAGGAACCGTAGAGTTTTCATCAACATTCATCTTAGCTACCTTAAACTTCCCATCATGTTTCTGAGCAAGTTCTTCTATCCAAGGACCAGTAATAAGGCATGGCTGACACCATGGGGCCCAAAGGTCAATCAAGGAAGGTACCTCAGATTTAATTATTTCATCCTCAAAATTATCGTCATTTACCTGTAAAATTTCACTCACCTTTATTCCTCCTTTTTCTCTTGCATTTTTATCAAACCTAATTGCAACAACGCACTTTGTCAACCCAGGAGGTCTATTTAATTTAGGTTCGATGAGGTGAAAGAATGTGGAAATGCAGAAATTATTTTACATTGACTAATGAAGACTGATGAAAGAAAATAGCAAGTACCTATTGATGGTTGCAAGTTGTCCATAGCAGTGTTTGTTGCGTTCAGATCAACTCGATACAGTCAACAGACCTGATAAACACAAGAAACATACAACTATACGGAGACATTGAATTGGCCAGGCAGAAAACGATATTTGTATGCCAAAATTGTGGCTACAAAGCCCCAAAATGGTTAGGCAGGTGCCCTGATTGTAGTATCTGGAACTCATTTGTAGAGGAACTGACTGCAACAGGCACACAAGAAAGAGGAAAGAAGCGCGATCTCACTGATAAGCCTCAAAGGATTGATACCGTTACTTTAGATAAAAAGGCAAGAAATAAGACAGGATTGCGTGAGTTCGATAGAATCTTGGGGGGAGGTGTTGTGCCGGGATCACTTGTGCTCATTGGAGGAGATCCTGGTATTGGGAAATCTACTCTCATCTTGCAGGTTATTCATAAATTAGCCCAAAAAGGGCTTAAAACCCTTTATATCTCAAGTGAGGAATCGATCCAACAAATAAAGATGAGGGCGCAAAGGGTATCAGCTGACTCATCTGAGATTTATTTATTAAGCGGAACATGTTTGGAAGATGTTGTTGAGAGGCTTGATGAACTTTCCCCGCAGATCATAGTGATTGACTCAATCCAGACAATCTTTACCGAATCTCTCGGTTCAGCTCCAGGTTCCATCGGACAGGTAAGAGAGGTTACAACCAGGCTCATGAACCTGGCAAAAACCTCTGGGAGAACAATTTTTTTAGTCGGACATGTAACAAAAGATGGGGCTATAGCAGGCCCAAAGGTTTTGGAACACTTAGTGGATACTGTGCTTTATTTTGAAGGAGATGGGTCGCATATGTATAGAATTTTACGATCTGTAAAAAACAGATATGGTCCCACTAACGAGATAGGTGTTTTTGAGATGATGGATAATGGATTGAAAGAGGTCAGCAATCCATCAGAAATTTTTTTGGAGGAGAGGTCAAACGATGTTAGTGGCTCTGTCGTTATTTCGTGTATGGAAGGATCCAGGCCATTATTGGTAGAAATGCAGGCACTCGTTTGCTCGAGTTCACTTGCCATACCACGGAGGACCACCATTGGTGTTGATCCAAACAGGGTGAGCCTACTTGTTGCAGTTTTATCTAAGAGAGGAGGAGTGAATCTTTCTAATAAAGATATATTCATAAATATGGCTGGTGGGATAAGGGTTGACGAACCTGCTATCGATCTTGGAATTATCTCAACCACTGCCTCAAGTTTTCTTAATAAACCAATCCCGAGAAACACTGTCACCTTTGGTGAGGTGGGCCTATCTGGTGAGGTCAGAGGTGTAAGCCAGACCGAGCTTAGATTGAAAGAAGCGCTAAAGTTAGGTTTTTCACGATGTTTAATCTCAAAAAAAAGTATAAAAGCATTAAAGGGTACAATAGATATGGAAATCATTGGTGTTTCATCAGTTATGGATCTTCTGGAAGTTCTCTTTTAATTAATGTCCGTTGATAATTGTCAGTTGCCTGCCCGCCATCGT
>CAZBBQ010000068.1:1259-7624 GCA_964489745.1 uncultured Desulfobacteraceae bacterium | reverse complement strand
GGTTATTCCTTCAACAATCAGGAATTAATCTTACAGGCCTTTCGGCACCCTTCTTACGTTTACGAGAAGGATGAATTGGGGATATCTGACAATCAAAGATTAGAATTTCTCGGTGATGCAGTTATTAGCCTGGCTATAAGTCATTTACTCATGGAATCATTTCCTGAAATAAAAGAGGGGGATTTGTCTAAATATAGGGCTTCACTTGTAAGCGAAAGCGGTCTCTATCATGTTGCCCGTGAGTTACATTTAGGAGATTACATTCTCCTGGGAAAGGGAGAAGAACAAACAAATGGTAGAAAGAAACCCTCTATTATATCTGATGCCTTTGAGGCTCTTATTGGAGCAATTTATCTTGATGGCGGCTTTGAAGAAGCCCTAAGGATACTAGCAAAACTTTTCAGCCCATTATTAAATAAGATCAACCTTGGCAAATCAATTAATGATTTCAAAACTGAGTTACAAGAGGACTCTCAAGATACCTTTCAGTCACCTCCAGAATACAGAGTCGAAAAAGAAACAGGGCCGGACCATGATAAGACTTTTTATGTATCTGTATACCTGAAAAAAAATTTAATGGGAAAAGGCAAAGGAAAAAGCAAAAAGGAAGCGGAACAGAAAGCCGCAAAGGAGGCCTTGGCTTGCCTAAAAAAAAAATAGAAAAACATTTTATCATACCCATATTTCTGCCGCATCAAGGGTGCCCACATAGATGTGTATTTTGCCAACAACAAACCATCACCAATTACTTGGGAAAACAACCTACACCAGATGAGATAAGAAATACCATTGAATTAGCAATACGATCAAAGCAGTTTTCTGCCAAAAAACCTAAAGAAGTCGCCTTTTATGGGGGTACCTTTACATCTCTGCCGATTAGATCTATGACAACAATGCTTGGCACGGTGAAACCTTACATAGAAAAAGGCATCATACAATCGACCCGCCTCTCTACACGACCAGACTCCCTGAGTGAAGATAAGCTCACCATACTTGAGTCCTTTGGTGTATCGACTGTGGAGCTTGGAGTGCAGTCCATGGACGATGGAGTCCTCCTCCTTTCCAATCGAGGACATACGTCACAAGATACCGTTAATGCATTCAAAATACTTAAAAGAAGGGGGTTTACTGTTGGAGCGCAACTCATGCCTGGTCTGCCAGGAGATTCTCAAGAGATATTCATGGACACCATTGAAAAGGTTATTGACCTAAGACCTGATATGGCCAGGCTTTATCCGACACTCGTTATTAGGGGTACAAAGCTGGCTCGATGGTATAAACAAGGAAGATATGCACCAATGGGACTTAAAGATACGATCAATGTTTGTAAAGAGGCCTGCATAAGATTGGAAAATGCCGGGATTCCTGTGATCAGAATTGGACTCATGTCTTCGCCGTCTCTCCTTAAAAAAGGGGAAATAATCGCCGGACCATGGCATCCATCCTTAGGATTTCTGGTTCGCTCTGCTATTCACCTTGAAAAAATAAGACCCTGTCTCCCGGTAATGGGTGGGACAAAAAATATTTTGCTCCATGCCCCTCACAAGGAAATCCCCCTCCTTGTGGGTTACAAAAAGAGTGGAATGAGGCATATAGAGGCTATAACTGGGTCAGTGATAAAAGATATTATACCTGATGATACAATTCCCTGTGGAGAAGTTGCTATTACGGTTTTATAATTGTTAACAGTCTCTGTTGACGATAAATCGATTTAATTGCAAAAGGGATTCTTTTACTGGTGAGTCAGGAAAGAGATCGAGTTGGTTTTCGGCAAGGTTAGCATAGGATATGGCATCTTGATGGCATTTCTTAATAGCACCATTATCTTTTACAAGACTTATTACTCTTGAATAATCTTTCTCTGAGGCCTTTCCTTTCTTGAATAAATCTTCCAGCCTATCTCTTTCCCTTTTCTCTACATAGGCAAGAGCATAAATTAAAGGAAGGGTAATCTTTCCTTCTTTTAGGTCATTACCAATGGGTTTACCAGATTTCTCGACGGTAGATGTATAGTCAAAGATATCATCGACAATCTGAAAGGCAATACCCACATTGAGGCCAAAGTTTTTCAATGATTGAATATTCTCTTTCTTTGCCCCGGCCATTATTCCGCCGCTTGCACAGGCGGCTGATATAAGTTCAGCTGTTTTGGATGTAATTATACCCGTATATTCCTTTTTTGTTATACTCCAGTTATGGGTGTTAATAAGCTCTAACATCTGGCCCTCTGTCATCGTGGTAGCGGTGTCTGCAAGAATCTTTAAGAATTCAACATGCTTTTGCTCAACCAGTATTCTGGAAGATCTGGAAAAGAGAAAATCACCCACTAAGACTGCTGTGGAGTTTCCCCAAATTTTATTTGCTGATGATTTTCCCCTTCTGATGGAGGCATTATCAAGGACATCATCATGTAAAAGGCTTGCTGCATGAAGACACTCAAAAATGGCGGAAATGGTATATATATCCTTCTCGTTATAATTGCAGAGTTGACAGGATAAAATAAAGAATAGTGCCCTAAGCCTTTTACCTTCTCCAAGCAAACAATACCTTCCCACCTCTCGTATCAAAGACACATCAGAGTCAAGGATTTTATCAAGTTCCTTGTTTATCTTGGTAAAGTAAGGGGCAAACTGATCTAAAAATGCAGAATTTTCTTTCATTATGTATTTTTTGATCTATTTTCTGTTTAACTTCTTATTGCTAACCTGCCATCAAACATATATAAACGGTATATAGTTGTCAAAGTAATTGTACAAGTCATTATAATCCCTGGGTTCAAATAGCAGATAGGCTACACCTGTTTTTTTTGGACAAGAAGCTCTCCTTTACCCGTAAATTAAGAGAGCAGGGCACATCATCTTTTCATCACTTTTTTCTGGCATTGTTTATTATTGATATTACCAAGC
The DNA here is from genome assembly GCA_964489745.1 of uncultured Desulfobacteraceae bacterium. Classification (GTDB taxonomy): domain Bacteria; phylum Desulfobacterota; class DSM-4660; order Desulfatiglandales; family B25-G16; genus B33-G16. The sequence goes on along the minus strand of CAZBBQ010000068.1, from coordinate 4,718 downwards.
ATTTCAGGTACCTTCATACAAAAGATTATTGGAAAAAAGTTTATGCAAACTGAAATCCAGGCTTCAAAATTAAAGGAACAATTTCTCCCCTTTGCAAAAAAGATGATTGATGAGGGCCTTCCTCCCCTCATTATCGATACCTTTAAGTTTTATTATGAGAAACTTATAAAAGGAGAAAGGGGATTGATATCAAGGGAGGATATTGTTCCGATTGAAAAAGATGATATAGCCGATATGGAAATGTTAGGTGGGTTTTCCAAAGAAGGGCGCCTTGTTATTAAAGAAACAGTAATAATTAAGTTGAATGGTGGTCTCGGAACAAGTATGGGTCTATCAAAGGCCAAATCCCTCATTGAAGCAAAGAATGGATTAACATTCCTTGATATTATTGCACGACAGATTTTAAGTTATCGGGAAAAATATAACGTAAACATCCCTCTTGTGCTTATGAATAGCTTTAAAACAGATGAGGATAGTAAAAAATTTCTTAATAGATATCCGCATCTGGCTTCCGATATTCCTCTATCCTTTTTGCAGCACAAGTTTCCAAAGGTTTTTAAAAAAAACCTAAGCCCTGGTGTCTGGACTATGAACCCGGGTTGTGAGTGGAATCCTCCGGGTCATGGAGATATTTATTTTGCCTTGATCACCTCTGGTATGTTAAATATGTTGCTGAGTAAAGGGTATAAGTACGCCTTTATATCCAATGTTGATAATCTTGGGGGAATAATGGATGAAGCGATACTTGGCTACCTTGCCTCACACAATTTCCCGTTTATAATTGAGGTTGCGGAAAAAACGGATGCAGACATCAAAGGTGGGCACTTGGCCCGCCTGAAGACCGGCGGCTTCATTCTAAGAGAGATAGCCCAATGTCCAGAAGAAGAAATAAAAGAATTCCAAGATATAAATGTGTACAGATACTTTAATACCAACAACATATGGGTTAATCTTCTCTTGTTACAAAAACAGCTTGAAAAAACGAATAATAATCTTGGGCTTCCTGTGATTATTAATCCCAAAAGAATTGATCCAAAGGATGATTCCTCACCAGAGGTTTACCAGATTGAAACGGCCATGGGATCGGCTATCTCTGTTTTTAAAAAAGCTACTGCTATAAGAGTGCCAAGGGCAAGATTTTCCCCTGTCAAAAAATGTCAGGATCTCCTTGCCCTCTGGTCTGATTGCTATGTGATGACTCAAGAGAGTAGAATTATCCAAAATCCTAAAAGAAGATTTGGAACTATAAAAATAGATCTGGATGATAGGTATTATAAAAAGGTTGACCAGTTAAAAGAAAGATTTTCTCATGGAATTCCTTCACTGATTGATTGCACATCACTTAAAATTAAGGGAAATGTTTACTTTGATAGGGGAATTGTTATAAAAGGGGATGTGAATATTATCAGTCCTTCATCAAAGAAGGTTTGTGTCCCTCAAGGGATGGTAATCAGTAAAGATCTCATTTTTGATGAAATTTTAAATGAGGTAAACAATGCCAGAAGTTAACCCACAGGAGACTGAAAAAACAGTTAAGGCTATCCAGGATATCGCTATTATCCTAACCGGTGCTGCTGAATTTGTATGTGAAGGACGGATGCTTAAGAGATTTTCCAGGAACATAGAGGAGAATCTCGAAAAATTAGAAAATAATATCGCACTCCTTAAGAAAAAATTTCCGGGGAAATTTCCTGAAACACTGAAGCCAGATGCCTCACTGTCAAGAATGAGAGATCTCGCAATAACACTGAAAGGAGATAATGTTGATATAGAGGCTAAATGTCGGTCAGGAGAACTGGGTGATGAATTAATTCTAAGGGCAACGGAGTTAAAAGCTGTTACGAAAGATATTCTCGATACGCTTAGGGGAAAGATTTCCAGATACACTATTGTTGATAAATTTGCTGGCTATGGAGGAAGAATAAAATCATTTCTTTTGAGTCTCTCCCCATTAGTTTCAAATACCGGAAGGATTGTTCTTGCAGCAATCTTGGTTATTATTTTTTCTTTTGTTTATTTATCTTTTACCATGGAGTCAGAAGATGTTGTTCTTAAAAGTATAGAAAAAGGCCTTTCGTATATAGAAAAACAAAATGATATGCTTGCAAAGCAAAGACAGGAATATAACGAAATCACTGAAAAGATCAAATCTTTTGACCAGGCTGAGATGAGCAGAGAGGATAAAATACAATGGTTAAATCTATCCATAAAGGAAAAGAAAAGCAGGGTGGATATAGAACAAATTATGCTTTCTATAGAAATAAGCAAACAAAAGATTGCAGAGAAAAATAAAAAGGTAGAAGAGGTCCGGAAAAAATCTTTTTTTCAAAAACTATTAAGAAGATAGAATTAAATACTGTTTTATATCATTAATTGATGAAAATTGCTTTTCTCTTTACCTGTTGCTAAAACTGTCCAGTGTTTGGAGTCTCTTTTCAACTGAACAACCACTGATTGACCGATTACAGCATCACTATACGATACAGTTATCGATGCAGCTAATTGTATCTCTTCGAATGATAGCTCTCCTGTTGCCAGCACAGTAGGACCAGGAAACGACTCAACAGTCAAAAGAGTATCCCCAGCCTCTATCAATGAAGTAATCATTCCATTCTCTTTTTGATCTCGGCCCACAACTATTTTCACTCTTTCATTTATTCTAAAATGCCTCCCCCATTTACAAAGCTGTATGTCTCGCCGTAAAAATTTTGGATCGCGTGATAGTAAATCCTTTAGGCGGCGGGAAAACACTACCTCAGTCAACAAACACCCTCCTGCTGGAGCCGGATACTCTTTTATCCCAAATTGTTTGGCTAATGCTATCTGCGGCTTCCTGGAACGTCCTGAAAACCCTAATAATTTTTCCCTCATTACCCAGCCTTTTTTTTCAGGAAGAGTTTCCGGTAGTCTTTTTGCTGAAAGGGGCCTGAGGATAAGATCCTTCAAACCCGAATCATGGGAAATAAGGGAAAGTGATCTTAAATTCTGCGACATAGGACGTTGCCCCAATACCTCACCACTTATGATAAAGTCTGCTCCTTCCTCCTCCAGCATCTCGCCGGCTATTTTGAACATAAGTTTATGGCAGTCGATACATGGGTTTAACCCTTTTCCATAACCATGTTGTGGACTCAACAGTATCGGAAGAAACCTATCTGTGATATCTATGACGTGAAGGGGAAGCCCGATATAATGAGCAGACTGGGCAGCCTTCTCTGAGGAGAAAAAGAAAGTTTCAAAAAATATTCCAATAATATCAACTCCTTGTTCCTCGATAACTTTAACAGACAAAATGCTATCGAGGCCACCAGAGAAAAGAGATAAAGCCTTCATTAAAAAACCTCACTAATAAACTTTAATTAGTTTATCAGGCAGAAAGTACGAATCAAGTAAAAAGATGAGTATTAATCAATGAATACACCATTGTAATGATTGACGGATTTATTTTCCTCTGTTATT
>CAZBBQ010000068.1:0-1159 GCA_964489745.1 uncultured Desulfobacteraceae bacterium | reverse complement strand
ATGAGAGTTTTCGGACCAGTTCCATCAAGACGATTGGGCGCGAGCCTTGGAATAAATAATATACCTCCTAAGGTTTGCACCTATTCCTGTGTCTATTGCCAGATAGGCAAGACAATAACATTACAATGCGATAGACAGGAATTTTATGATCCGGATGATTTAGCTCGAGAGGTCAAAGAGAAGGTTGATGAATTAAAAAAAAGCAACACAAAAATAGATTATTTATCCTTTGTCCCTGATGGTGAGCCAACACTGGATAGTAATCTTGGTAACATTATCGAACGTATTCGACCATTACATATAAAAATTGCTGTTATTACCAATGGATCTCTCATAGATCGTAGAGATGTAAGAGAAGATCTACAAAAGGCAGATTTAGTTTCATTAAAAGTAGATGCAGGGACCAGAAAAACATGGCTAAGGACTGACAGGCCACATAAATCACTGGACCAAAAAGCAATATTGGATGGAATGCTTGAATTTAAAGCTATGTTCAAGGGTGAGATAATTACAGAAACCATGCTTTTAAAAGGAATGAACGATAGTTATGAAGAGATCAGAATAATAGCCGATTTTTTACAATTACTAAAGCCGACAAAATCTTATATTTCTATTCCTACCAGACCAACAGCAGTAAAAGGAATACTATCTGCCAGTGATGAAGCCCTGAATATGGCGTACCAAATCTTCACGCAAAATGTAGATAATGTAGAGTATATAATAGGGTATGAAGGAAATGAGTTTGGTTTCAGTGGTAATGTCGAAGATGATTTACTCGACATTACCTCGGTTCATCCAATGAGAGAAGAGGCTGTAAGGGAGTATTTAAAAAAGGCAGGCGCAGATTGGAACGTAATAACTGATCTAATACAAAGGGGCTCGTTAGTAGAATTGGAGTATCAAGGGAAAAATTTTTACATGAGAAAATTGCCGGGCAAGGCCTGAGTTTTTTGGCCCAGTCCTTTTATTAGACTGGGGCCTTCAGCAACAATTATCCAAATTCAACTGAATCGCCCCCAATCTATAAGTCACCCCTGTATGGGAGCGAGAGGAAACCTGAAGTACGTCTATTTTAATCTTTTGCATATCTAAAATATTACGGTTATTCCTACTTCGTAAAATCAGCAACTGTATCGACAATTGTGGCAAAACTCTTGGT
>CAZBBQ010000067.1:1181-7703 GCA_964489745.1 uncultured Desulfobacteraceae bacterium | reverse complement strand
AAAAAATATCTATAACCTTCCTTCAGCTTTTATAATTGACTCTTAAACATTCCTTGCCTATACTTTAAAAGAGAGATGTTTAACCTTGCAATCATAATTGTTCAAAATCTTGCTTGTACTGTTAATTGCCCCACTTTCGCGGTCCTTTACGGAGATTTAACGGAGTGAAATTTCATACTGCTTATTCCTTGGGTAGATACCTTGCATCAATATTTTAAAAAATTTGAGAAGGGAAAGGAGGTGATGGCATAAGAGGAAAGGATCATATTTAACCTTAAGGTAAAAAAGGAGACAGCTATGGAAACGAGTACTTATAAGATTATTGAGCTTGTCGGGACCAGCAAGAATTCATGGGAAGAGGCTGCAACAAATGCTATTAATACAGCCTCAAAAAGCCTTAAAGACTTAAGAGTTGCAGAAATAACCAAGTTAGATCTGACCATTGAGGATGGTAAGGTCACAGGTTACAGGACCAGGATTAACGTCTCATTTAAATATCATGATTAAACTTTTCCCTCATAAGATGGCCTGGAAAAATCATTCTCAGGCCATCTTATTGTAAATTCATGTGTCTTTCTATATTCCCTATGATAACACTCTTACCCCGATCGGGTCCACATTGCATTCAAGTATCCCCCCTTTTTTAGTGCCTTTCAATATGTGAGCCCACATTTCTCTTAATCTTTGTATCGCATCAATCTCGCCAAAGGCCCATACAGTCCCACCACCTCCTGCACCTGTAAATCTGGCACCACATCCAGCTTTTTCAGACTCCTGAATTAGTCGTGTAATTATTGGCGTGAATGCCTCAGGGGTTAGTTTCTTTCGTATCGCAACCTCTTCTATTAGCTCTTGAGCTGCCTTGTTCCACCTTCTTTCCTTTATGTGCAAGGCAATCCGGTTGACAATGTTATTCACTTCAACCCATCCAGACCTTGTCTCTCCTTGCAAAAATTTTTCTATCCACAATCTATTGATCCTGGCCGACAGATGTCTCCTCCCACTATAGGCAACAAGGATCCTTTTTGAAATCTCCCTTTGCCCATTCTCATCAAGAATAGATTCTCTCGTAAATAATCTTTCTCTCTTAGAGTAATTCCAAGACCACTTATTCACGCCACCAAAAACCGCTGCCCCCTGATCCTGCAATCCACACATCCCACCATTTACTGCATCCTCCAAATGATATGCCAGATGGAGAATGTCTTCTTTTTTCATTCCATTTTCGTTCAACAAACGTTTTACCACTGACAATGCCTTCACAGTTGCCACAGCAGCAGTACTCGATCCTCCAAGACCGGCATTAACAGGAGAAGTCGATCGTATTTCTATCTCCAATCCGTGAAACCGAAAGAAAGATGCAATGGCAAAAAAAAGGCCAAATTGTGAATTAAATGGAGCTTTATCAAGCGGGTATGCCTCGTGTGTGTCAAAATTATCTGAAGATATTCGGACCCACCCTGATTTGTAAGGCAAGAGAGTCACATACGTTCTTAGGTTTATAGCCAGATTTACCGTTATAGGATCCGCCCCCTCCAAAGGAAGGGCAAGGGACTTGATATCCCAGGTACCTCCGGAGTCTATCCTGCATGGGGCTGAAGTTTTTATCGGATTTTTTTCAAGCAGTTCTTTTATGCATACATTAGGTTGGGGCATATATCCTCCTGGCTGACCGGGCATAAAGAGAGGAATATCTATATTTAAAGAAGGCGGGTCTGGTTAGCTTTTAAGTTTTTTAAAGGCATTAAAGGCAAAGTCAATCGTTTTTTTCATGATTTCCTCATTATGCGCCAAGGAGACAAACATGGACTCAAAAGGTGATGGTGCCAAATAGATTCTCTGGGCCAGCATCTCTTTATAAAACGGTATGTATTTTGAGGCTTCAGTTGCCTTCACTGAGGTAAAATCAACGACTGGGGATGTAGTAAAAAAGAGAGAGCCCATTGATCCTGCCCTATTGATAACAATATCTACTCCTGCCTTTTGAGCCACATCTTTGAGGCCAGAGAAGAAAAATCTCGATTTTTCCTCTAATTTAGCATAAATTTCTTTATTCTTTAAAATCATTAGTGTTGCTATGCCTGCAGCCATTGCCAATGGATTGCCTGAAAGTGTTCCAGCTTGATATATATTGCCATCAGGGGCAACCTGGGACATGATATCCTTTCTTCCCCCGTAGGCCCCTACCGGAAGACCACCACCAATTATCTTACCTAAACACGTGAGATCGGGCATAATATTATACAGTTCTTGGGCTCCTCCAGGACTTACCCTGAATCCTGTTATAACTTCATCGAATATAAGGAGGATGCCATGTTCTCTCGTAATCTCTCTCAGTCCTTCTAAAAATCCTTCTTCTGGTAATACCACCCCCATATTTCCGGCAATTGGTTCTACAATAACAGCAGCTATCTGGTCGTCAAATTTTTCAACCGCCTCCTCTATAGACTTGATATTATTGAATGGGAGCGAAATAGTAAGTCTTGCTAAATCAGCCGGGATTCCAGGGCTGCCAGGTATGCCAAGGGTAGCCACTCCTGAACCGGCATTAACCAAGCTGCTATCATTATGGCCGTGATAGCAGCCATCAAACTTGATAATCATATCCCTGTGAGTAAATCCCCGGGCCAAGCGAATTGCACTCATCGTAGCCTCTGTGCCAGAGTTCACCATTCTCACCATTTCAACTGAAGGCACAGTTTCAACAATCATTGTTGCAAGATTAAGCTCCAGCTCAGTAGGAGCGCCATAACTGGTCCCGTTCTCTAATGCATCACTGATTGCCTGAATTACCTCTGGCTGCCTATGTCCTAATATCATTGGCCCCCAGGAACAGACATAATCAATATATCTTTTTCCTTCCATATCCCACAGATAACAGCCGTCTGCCCTCTTGATAAAAGGAGGGTCAACGCCCACAGCCCGACCAGCCCGCACTGGACTATTCACACCGCCAGGGATAATGTCTTTTGCCTTTAAAAAAAGCTCTTTAGATCTCTTTCCCATAAATTGATAGCCTGATAGGTTTCTTGTGCTTGTTATGTTAAAACCCTATAAACTCAATAAAATTCAAAAGTATTGTGGACTCGTTTTTTTATATTCCTTAAGGGTTAAAAGGAGAACATAATCTTTTATTCCTGTCTTTTGAGCAATTCTTTTGCAAATGCTTTGGCAATCTTTTTTGCTTTTACCATGGATCATAGTAAAGAGATTGTATCTCCATTTCTCTTCAATTTTTCTCTGATAGCAATGACTCACCTCTTGAAAGGTTGCCATTAAAAATCCTGTTTCATCTATTAGATCGTTAGGTACATACCAGGCAACCATGGCATTTGCTTTAAATCCAACCCGTTGATGATAAAGGGTCGCCCCCAATCGTCTGAGAATGCCTTGCTCTTTTAACGATTTGATTCTATCAAGTAATTCTTCTTCGTGTATCCCAATCTTTTCTGCTAACACAGCAAAAGGTCTCGCTGTTAGAGGAAGATCTCCCTGAAGATACTGAATAACTTTTTTTTCAAGATCATTAAGCATGTAAATTATATGAGCTTCCGCTTGCCTCGCAAGGCTCAGCGTGTGGACAATAAACACAAGAAACCCAACAAACTCTAATATGTCAAGCGAAAAAGCAGTAATTAAGCTTGAAAAGTTATTTAAAGTTATATATCGTGCTTATCTAATTGACAATTATCGCATGTTATTAAATAAGAAGTTTCTATGTACCACTCTCAAGATACAAAAATAAGACTCGAGACCTTGAATAAAATCGGGATCGCTTTATCAAGTGAAACGCATTTAGGCCGTTTGTTGGAATTGATTGTAAAAGAGGCTCGGTATTTCACCAACGCAGATGCAGGCAGCCTCTATCTTGTTGATCATGATAAAAATTGTCTGAATTTTGAGGTTGCGCAGAACGATACCCTAAAGAAAAGAGCCGATCTAAAATCAGAAACATTTAAACCATATTCCCTTCCTCTCAACAAAAATAGCATAGCCGGATATGTAGCCATAACTGGTAAAACCCTTAATATCGCTGATGTATATAATCTATCTCCAGAGGCTGGTTTTGAGTTTAACAGAGACTTTGATAAGAGAAACAAATACAGAACCAAATCAATGCTTTTAGTGGCAATGAAAGACACGGAGGGTAAAATAATCGGTGTTCTTCAACTTATAAATTCAACCAATATCCAAGGAAAAGTTGTTTCTTTTGACACCAAAATAGAAACCCTTGTTTCGTCGTTAGCTTCACAGGCAGCTGTGGCAATAAAAAATGCGCAGCTTCTAAAAGAGATAAAGGATGTTTTTGAGGCCCTTATTCGGTACTCAGTATCAGCTATAGATGCCAGAAGTCCTTTCACAGCTGGACATTCCAGGCGAGTGGCAGAGTATACAATGGCCTTAGCCCAGGCTATAAATGATACACATGAGGGACCTTACGCCGATATCTCCTTTAACTCTGCTCAACTCGAAGAGCTTAATTATGCTGCCTGGCTTCACGATATCGGTAAAATTGGTGTCAGGGAATGGGTGCTTGATAAAAGGACCCACTTGTCTGACGCCGAAATGGATGCCCTGATCAATCGTTTTGAAAATATAAAAGCTTCAGTAATTACTGAAACGCAAGAAAAAAAGATAGAATTATTTCATAGCAACAGAGAAAGCGAAACAGACATACAACAATTAGAGAGTGAATCAAAGGCTCGAATACACCACATTGGTGAAAAATTAGCCTTTTTAAAGAAAATTAATACTCGCAATTTCTTAAAAGATTCTGATATTAATTATTTAGAGGAAATCTATGAAAAAGAGTATGTAGATTTTGAAGGGAAAGAAAGAGGCTATCTTACCGATTTTGAATTCGAAAATCTTGCGGTAAAAAAAGGGAATCTGACAAAAAACGAGATAGAGGAAATCCAATCACATGTAACTCACACCGAAAACATTGTAAATAATATACCATTTACCGGACACTTAAAAAGGGTACCTGTTTTTGCTGCCGGACATCATGAAATGCTTGATGGTTCAGGATATACAAAACATATTACAGCCGAGAATATTCCTATTCAAACAAGGATAATCACTATATCTGACATTTATGAGGCATTAATAGCTAAGGATAGGCCATACAAAAAAAGTTTGGATCCTATAAAATCCCTCGCTATCCTAAAAGAAGAAGCACAGAATGGCAAACTTGACAAGGAACTGGTCAGGATTTTCATTGAAAAGAAGGTGTACCAAGCACAAAAGGACAACTAAGTGCTTCGATTCGCAAATACTATACCGTATTCGAATGAGTAGAATCTTTACGATTGTCTTCGACCCAGAGCGACTCGACATGTCTTAGACCGAAGGGCTCACTCGCCTCGGCTGAGCTCGTCGCAGGCAGCACTTAGTTCCAAATAAATAAATACGTCATCGAATTTATGAATCGAGAGACAAAGGGACACCCACTGTGGATATAAAGCGAGATTATTACGAGGATATTCAGCTCCTCGATAGCAAGATGCTGTGGTTCTGGTTTTTAATGCTCATAGGTGCCTTAATTACCTTTCCATTTGTGGCGTCAAACTATTATGTCTATATGGCCAATTACATGGCCATCAATGTGCTTGTTACCGTCGGATTGAATATATTAGTTGGCTACACTGGTCAAATATCTCTCGGCCATGCCGGATTCTTTGCCATAGGGGCCTTTAGTACTGTTCTTTTAATGAGTAAGGCTTCCTTCCCATTTCTCATTGCACTTATTGGTGGAGGTATCCTTTCTGCAATTTTCGGTTTTGTCCTTGGTCTCCCTGCACTCAGGTTAGAAGGTCCATACCTCGCTATTGCTACTCTTGGTTTTGGCATGGCTATTACCCAGTTAATAGGTCGCTGGGAATTTTTTGGAGGAAGGATGGGAATGCAGGCCCCTCCCCTCAAGCTGTTTGGCCTATACTCTATTGCAGGCGATAGAGGACTCTACTTTATAATCATAACCATTACCTTTCTTCTCACTTTAGCTGCCAGAAACCTCATGAAAACGAAGGTTGGCAGAGCCTTCATTGCCATAAGGGATTCAGACATCGCTGCGGAGACACTGGGTGTTAACCTGACATACTATAAAACCCTGGCCTTTGCTATCAGCGCATTTTATACGGGCATTGCCGGAGGATTAATGGCATTCTTGCTTGGCTTTATTAACCCAAGTAGCTTTAATTTTATTCTTTCAATCTATTTCTTGGCATTTGTTATTGTAGGAGGGGTTGGAACTATATTTGGCTCCATTATGGGCGGAGTTATAATGACGTGGCTAATCCTCACGCTGGATAAAATTCAAGACTTACCCTATCTTGGGAAACTTTTAATGACTGTCTCGGAAAACTGGATGAGTGTTACTGGTATTCACAATGTATCAAGCATTTTCTTAGGATTAATAATTGTTTTAATTGTAGTCTTTGAGCCTCTTGGTCTTTACGGCTTCTGGATAAGGACAAAGATTTATTGGAAAACATGGCCATTTTAATGAAAGTGTCTAAA
>CAZBBQ010000067.1:0-1081 GCA_964489745.1 uncultured Desulfobacteraceae bacterium | reverse complement strand
CTAAAATTATGGATAGAATGACCTGAAACTTATTTCGGCAACACTTCCGAGAAATAAAAGGGGTATAAAAACAGACTTATAAAAATAAACCCAATAAACCAAAATATTAGTTTAGGGTATTAATACTGCAAACGTAATTAGTTACATCATTTTTTTTCAACTTTAGGCATTTTATTTCATTTATTGGAAAGGTAACACATCATGTTCCTGCAGCTTTTAGTAAGCGGCATCTCCATAGGGAGTATCTATGCACTGGTTGCCCTTGCCATGGTAATTATCTATAAGACCTCAGAGGTGCCCAACTTTGCCCAGGGTGAAATGGCCATGATCACCACCTTTGTCGCATTTATGTTCCTGGACACCTTTGGCCAATCCTTTCTTATCTCATTTACCGGAGCCTTGGTATTTGCTATCGCATTAGGGGCATTTTTGGAGTTTGTTTTCTTAAGAAGAGCAAAGGATCCCAATGTTCTCAGCCTCATCCTTATTACCCTCGGATTTGAGATGATGCTTTATGGTCTTGCAAGCTGGAAATGGGGAGCAGAACAAAAGAGTTTACCTTTTCCAGTTTCAGACTTTGACATAGTTAATGTAGGCAACGCTGTGGTCAGTTACCTGAATATCGCCACGCTTCTCGTTGCCTTTTTTCTCATGTTTGTCCTTTTTCTTTTCTTTAAATATACCAAGGTGGGTATTGCCATGAAAGCTACCCAGCAAAATATGATGGCCGCAAGGATAAATGGTATCAGAGCCAATAGAATATTATCCATAACCTGGGGTATGAGTTCCTTTATTGGTGCTGTAGCTGGGATGATGTTGGCGCCCATAGCTACTCTGGACCCGAATTTGATGATGGATCCCCTGCTCAAAGGTTTTGCTGCTGCTGTTTTGGGTGGAATGACAACATTAGTTGGTTCTGTTATTGGAGGTTATATCCTTGGTATTATCGAAACCCTCTTTGGTGGATACGTTTCTTTGCAATTTAAATCCATAGTAGCGTTTTTAATCATCGTTCTCGTTCTCTGTTTCAAGCCAAGTGGCCTTTTTGCCAAACACTATGTCAGAAGGGTGTAATAGGTTT
>CAZBBQ010000066.1:0-7713 GCA_964489745.1 uncultured Desulfobacteraceae bacterium | reverse complement strand
CAAAATATTTTTTATCTACAACGAGACCAATACCATGAGCGCTAAGGTTAATTGCCTTTAATTGGTATACCGTGTTATCACCTTCTAATGTGAACTCAGCAGAGAGAAATTTTGTAAGATTATTTTCAATTCTCTGCTCCCTCCTCTTGTCTTCTATTTGAATGGTTGCAGGAAAATCTATTATAAGCCCAAATTCAGGATACTGAGTATTTATGCTGCGATATTTTGTGTGAAAAACACCCTTGCCTCCACTCAGCGCAAAAGAAAACACCACATTAGGAAAAGATTGGATAAGGGAGTTGCCAACTTCAGGATAAAGCTTTTCGACTATGAGATACCCATTTTTATTGACTTTGACCAACTTTGTTGTGAATTGTTTATCGCTCTCTTTAATATCGACAATTATCTCAACCTTTTCTGAGATCAGATGGTGAATTACTGTAAGCGTCTTCTTTTTTTCTTCTATATTAAATAGTTCCATTTTCCACGTTTCATTCACGCCTTAATTACACTTGGTATAACCACAAAAATGGCATGTCATACATCCTTCTTCAAATGCAATAGGTTCGCCACATTCGGGACACGTTTCCCCTTTGAGAGATCTTTCTTTCCTTGCTACCTTTTTTCCGTCTCCGTTGAGATACCTTTTTTCAAATACCTTGCCTATCGCATCAGGTATTGAGAGCACCAGCCCAGATTTTTGAAAAACTGGATGCTCTCCACCGATGCCTTTTAGCTGTCCAACAATGTCCTCTACCCTGATACCAGACCTCAGAGCAAGGGAGACTAACCTGCCAATGGCCTCTGTCTTGGCTGTGGTTGAGTTACCTGATTTACCAATGATCGCAAAAACCTCAAACGGTCTTCCTTCATATTCGGTTATATTAACATAAAGATTGCCCAGTCCGGTCTTTATTTTGGTGGTAAACCCTTCAACCGTTTCAGGCCTATCTTTTATAGCGCTATAGAAACTAGTATCATCTTTCTTGTCAAAACTCAATACTTGCCTATCCTTGCTCCCATCTCGGTAAATTGTTACACCTTTACAGTCAAGCTCATAGGCCAGATTGTAAACATTCGCTACATCAGCAGGGGTAGCATCATGATGCAGATTAACTGTCTTTGATACCGCATTATCAGTGTATTTCTGAAACGCCGCCTGCATTTTTACATGCCACTCAGGACTTATGTCGTGGGCAGTTACAAAAACCTCCTTTATATCAGATGGGATCTCTTCTATATATTTCAACGTGCCTTCTTTGGCTAGCCTTTCCATCAATTCCTTTGTGTAAAAACCTTTTTCCCTGGAAATCATTTCAAAATAAGGATTCACCTCTATCAATTCATCATCATCCATAACATTTCTTATAAAGCTCAGCCCGAAGAGTGGTTCAATGCCGCTGGAACAGCCAGCAATGATACTCAGCGTTCCTGTTGGGGCAATCGTTGTGGTGGTGGCATTTCTATAATGACAGTCAGGCTTGTCCTTAAAGATGCTTTTTTCAAAATTTTTAAACACTCCCCTTTCTTTGGCTAATTCAATGCTCGCCTTCCTTGACTCACTTTGTATAAAAGACATAATGTCCTCTGCAAGAGTCAAAGCTCTGTCACTATTATAGGGAACGCTCATCTGATAAAGCATGTCTGCAAATCCCATTACTCCCAGGCCTATCTTTCTATTGTAACGGGCCATCTCGGAAATCCTATCCAAGGGATAATTTGACATATCAATTGCATCATCCAGGAAACGTACGCTTAACCAAACTGTTTCACCTAATGCCTTCTTGTCAATTCTTGGATTACCGTCCTCCTGGATTACATACTTTGCAAGATTTATGGATCCAAGATTACAGGCCTCATAAGGCAAAAGGGGCTGTTCCCCGCATGGATTCGTGCTCTCAATCTCGCCAATCTCTGGAGTTTGATTATCTCTATTTATTCGATCAAGAAAGATGATTCCGGGGTCCCCGTTCTCCCAGGCCTGTTGTATGATTTTATCATACACATCGGCTGCATCTAAATAGCCTACCTCCTTCCCATTCATAGGGTCTATCAATGGATACGTTGTTTTATCCTTTAATGCCTGTATAAACTCTTCGGTCAGGGCAACAGATATATTAAAATTAATGAGTTCTTTGTTGTCCTTTTTACTATATATAAATTCCATTATGTCTGGGTGCTCAACCCGTAAGATGGCCATATTTGCTCCCCGTCTGGTTCCCCCCTGTTTGACCTGCTCTGTGGCTGTATTAAATATTTTCATAAAGGAGACAGGGCCTGAGGCCACTCCACCCGTTGTCCCTACTCGAGAATCCTTTGGTCTGAGCCGGGAAAAGGAAAAACCGGTTCCCCCGCCAGACTTATGGATAAGGGCAGCATTTTTCAAAGAATCAAAAATACCCTCCATACTATCCTCTACCGGAAGAACAAAACACGCAGCTAACTGGCCCAATTCTGTCCCTGCATTCATTAAGGTTGGGGAATTAGGCAAGAATTTTAATTCAGCCATTATCGTATAAAATGCCTCTTCCATTTTTTGTGCTTGTTCTTCTCCCGCATAATTTTTTTCAGCCATTGCGATATGATGCGCCACCCTTTGAAACATCTCATCTGCAGTTTCAACCGTATCGCCATTAGCATCCTTTCTAAGATACCTTTTTTTAAGAACCTTGTTGGCATTGCTCGAAAGAGGAGAGTTTCTGTGCTTTTCAAAAGATACGCGATTCAGATGAATTGGGCTTGGCTTTGGCATGCCATACTCTAACATCTTGGCATCTATTATTTTTTCTAACAAGGGGAGTTTTATTTCATTGAGACCCATCTTTTCGATATCTTCCCGCATGGATTGCGTTATTTCTTTTGCCTGCTCAATGTCCATCTTATTATGTGTAGCCAGAATATCGCTAATCAGTCCATCATCCCATTTTACAGCGTTTGGGATTAGATTCCCATCCCTTAAAACTAACACCATTTCTGCCCACATAATAGCCTCCAAAAAATGAATACAAAACTTATTTTAATATCAAACATATTGCGACAGATAGCACTATAAAACCCTATATATTGTATGTCAAGAAAAAATAATGGCTTTTTCACTTGATGTATAAAAAAGTATTTTGATTATTTCGTGAGCTCCTTTTTTACTTCAATACATTAAATATAATGGCGTTCTGTGGTTTCCTTAAAGATATTGGTATTATGAAAAAACCTAATAAGTAAAGAATTCCCGCTTAAAAGACATGGCTTTCCAAGATGCAATAGAAGATGCCTTTGTATAAATCAAGAAATTGTTAAAAGATAGTATGGAAAATTGGGACAATAGTAGTGCAGAACATTTAATATAATAATTATAAAGGTGCAGGTTTTTAAAGACAGAGCTTGCTAAACTGGGAATAATGTCTTTATAATTCCCTCGGTTATTCGAGACCTTGAACGTAGTATGAGAGAAGGAGCGTATTATTTATTATACTGCTACAAAATACTTTCAAGCGAATTTCAGCTCACCAACTAAAACGTATATGGCGTATAGTGCCTGCTGGAACTGAACGAAAATTATCAAAATATTTTTGTCTGCTTCAACTTACTGGAATGGTTTGAAAAAATATTCAATTTTGCTATTTTATATTGGAGGGAGGAACAAAATGAAAAAAAAAGTATTACACGGAACATTTTTTCTCGTCTTCTGGATCATTTTCAACCTTACCGCAGGTTGGGCCCAACAACCTATCGGGCCAAGAATGGAGCTCAAAGAAAAATACTTTAATGCTAATTCCCTAAAAGAAGGGCAGATTATCGAGCATACCTTCACTGTGTTTAACAGGGGAGACCGCCCTCTTGAAATAAAAAAGGTTCAACCTGGTTGAGGCTGTGCAGTTACCTATTTTGACAGGATCATCCCCCCCGGAGGGGAGGGAAAAATTACATTAAAGATAAAAACCAAGGGTTACCAGGGTTCGATCTCGAAAAGCGCCAGAGTGTACACCAACGATCCTCAGAAAAAGATTGAACTCCTCACAATGAAGGCCTTTGTCAAGGTTTCGATCTTTCTCTCGAATAGATACGTCTACCTTACTGGAATTGCTGATACAAAAATTACCAAAACCATTATGATCAAGGCAAATGAAAAAAACCCACTCACACTTGAAAAGAGCTCTTTTAACCTCAGCAAAACCGTAGCATATAAGATTATAGAAGTTGAAGCAGGGAGGGTGTTTAGGATTCATTTCACCGGTATACCTGGTAGTGTGGGAGTCTATCGCGGTGTGTTAAAACTGAAAACTAATTATCCTGAAAAACCTGAGATTACTATTCTGATACGGGCAAAATTTCAAAAAGAATGATAGCTGCTTTTAATAAGACAAAAATCCAGAATCCAGCATCAGGCATAAAAGGTATGGTATGATAGTAGGGTGTTGTAAACAAAGAAGATAAAAGGAGTAAAATGAAATGCAATTATTCAAAACTTGACAAAAATGATGCTATTGCGTAATTAACTCTCTAATACTATATAAATACTGCTATCGGATTTTTTTTATTAGCACAAATTTAAAAGGCCATTTTATTGAGAAATGCCCCATTTTTTACAAAACCTCTTCGACAAAAATATTCACGCAATACACTATCGATCGGGCTTTTAATTATGGAAGTATAAGAATCATATTTTAAAGGAAATCTTTGGGGAGATGCCTTAATGAAGGAGAAGGGCCTTGTGCATCAAAGATCCAATGCCAAGAGGTGAATATATGAAGAAGATTCTCATTGTAGACGATCAAGTGGAGATCAGAGAGCTTGTGGATATGACTCTTAAATCAGATGATTACGATATTTTCCAAGCCGAAAGTGGACAAAAGGCCATTGAAATCGCCAGACGGGAGAAACCAGATCTAATAATAATGGATGTAGCAATTCCAAGAGGAACCGAAGGTATCGAAACAACTCGATCAATAAAAAATGATCCAGAGACAAAAAACTGCAAAGTAATCATGCTCACCGGCAAAGGTCTTGAGACTGACAGAATAAAAAGCCTTGATGCCGGCGCTGATGATTTTTTTGCAAAGCCTTTCAGTCCTTTAGCTTTGATAAAAAAGGTAGAAGAGGTGCTGAGGTAGTTGCCGGAAACATAATACTTAATGCTGGTTTTGAGATGATTGATTTACCGAGTACCCACTATCTACCATCCAGGATTGAGCATCCAGCACCCAGTCAAAATACCGCCAAATGGGAGAGCTATGGACCCCAAAAACCCGCACACTAAATCTCCGAATATCGATCAACTACAAAAATATGCCAAAGACCTTGCTGAGGTCTATCAATCTAAAAAGGCAAAAGCTAAAGAGTTGCATACCACAAAACAGCAACTTTTTAAATATGCCGATGACTTTAACCAGACTATTTTAGAGCTAAAAACTACTAATCAAAAACTTCAGGAATCTTATTTAGACACCATTCATAGACTAGCACTTGCGGCTGAATATAAAGATGAGGACACTGGTGATCATATTGTCCGCATGAGTCGATACTGCGCTTTCATCGCCAACAAATATGGCCTTTCTCCTATGGAGGTTCACCATATCCTTTATGCTTCTCCTATGCATGACATAGGAAAAATAGGTGTCCCAGACGATATTTTAATGAAACCGGGTAAATTGACAGATGAAGAATTCGAAATCATGAAAACCCATACCACAATTGGGGCAAAAATTTTGGCACATTCCAAATCAGAGATCCTCAAGGTTGCAGAACAAATTGCACTTTATCATCATGAAAAATGGAACGGCACAGGATATCCCCACGGCCTCTCAGGTGATACTATACCCCTAACAGCCAGGATTGTTGCCGTTGCAGACGCCTTTGATGCCCTCACGTCAAAGCGCCCTTATAAAGATCCCTACCCTTTCGAGGTTGCATGCGATATCATAAAGAAAGAGCGTGGCCAACATTTTGATCCTACTGTAGTCGATGTGTTCCTAAGAAATATCGATGAAATTGTAAAGATTAAACAAAAAAATACATTCGAAAATTAGTCTTTCCCTAACGAATGCAACCACAACCGATAGAGATCAATCAGAAAGAAAAATGAATAATAAACCTGATAGAAGAAACTTTGCTCGGTTTCCAATTACATTTCAAATGGAGGTGGTTGCCAAAGATAGTGAAGGGAAAAAATACCAGGAAAATACTGTGTTAAAGGATATCTCAGGGGAAGGTGCAAAGTTTATAACCCAACAAGCCGGCAAATATTTTCTTGGCCAATCATTAGAATTAACCATTCATTTGCCTGGTAGTGATGAAGTAAAGGCCTTTATGAAAGGAAAGGCAACTGTTGTACGTCTCGATCCATCATCCAATTCAGTGATAGATGACAAAATTCAAACTATAAGCATAGCGGTTAAGCTTGACACCCCATTGCATTTTGAAAGAGTTGACGTGAAAAGACAGGGGAGCAGCGAATAATGAAATCAAATTATCAAACCGCTCTCAGTTTTTATGGAAAGACACGTATCGTTTTGGTTTTATTAGCACTTATCCCTTTTCTTCTGGTCATATATCTATTTTTCTATGGAAAAATAGATATAACAGACATGATTAGTCTCTTTTCTGTATTAGCACTTTTTTCTATTCTCACAGGCTTTTCTCTATTGAGAAGTTCTGCTGATAAACTTGTTCACCTGGCCAAAGAAACGAGCATGGTTGAAGCCGGGGAAAAAAGCGAACCAATCCAGATTCAAGCTGATCAAGAGTTGAACGATATAGCGCGCCATTTTAACTCTATTTTCACACAATTAAATGAGGCCAACAGGGATATAAAAAATCAAAGCATTCAACTGATGATTTATGCCAAAGATATTTCTCTGGCACACAAAAGGACGAAGCAAGAAGAAGAACTAAGAGACAGGTTGAGTCGATATGTAGGGGAAAACCTGGTGGAAAAGGTGATTCATTCAAAAAATGGCGTATTACTTGAAAATGAAAGAAAGGAGATAACCATTCTTTTTGCCGACATACGGTCTTTTACTGCTATTGCTGAAAGGCTGGAGGCAGAAAAGGTGGTATCCATGCTCAATCAATTCTTTGACATTATGGTAGGTATCATTTTTAAAAATAATGGCGTATTGGACAAATTTGTCGGGGATCAGCTTATGGCAATATTTGGACTTATTCCCTCTAAAAACAATAATTCATACAATGCAATCCATGCAGCCATTGAAATGCAAAATGCTACAGAAGAATTGATGAAGGTAAGGGCAAAAGAAGATAAAGATACCTTTGAGATAGGCATTGGCATCAACACAGGGAGCGCTATTGTGGGAAACCTGGGCTCTGAAAACAGAATGGACTATACTGCAATAGGCAATAGCGTAAATGTTGCAGCAAAACTACAGCAGATTGCAAAGGGTGGCACAATAATTATCGGTGAGCAAACATATCTCCAAAGCCAGGGTGATTTCCATATAGAAAAAAAGGTTAAGCTTCGCCTCAAAAACAAAGCTGAGCCTGTTATATGTTATGAGGTGTCAAGGTGAGGTACAAGACCGTGGTTCCAACTTCACGTTTCGCTGAGATTTTTCAACCCCGCTGCGATACGTGCTGCACAATCTGGGTTAAAAAATTTACATGAAATCACAGAGGATTGACACAAATCCTATAAAATAGTATAACTATTCTAAAATTGTGACAAATTAGATTTTTTAACAATGGTACTGAACAAATAGG
>CAZBBQ010000065.1:5863-7878 GCA_964489745.1 uncultured Desulfobacteraceae bacterium | reverse complement strand
CCAAAATTGTCTTGCAGCATATTTACGTACTGTGCTATAAATTTTTTCCTACATTTCGCTTCGTCCCTTGATTCTTAAATTCGATGACGTATTTATTTGCTCCATTCGGCTTGAGCGACTCGATATAAACCCGTCGCCATGTATCATGGCCGAGGGCTTGACTAACCGCTGTTTTCAGCATCGAAGTGCTGAGTAAAAACATACACTCACATTGAGAAGGAGGATTGAATGGTGGAAGAAGAAAGAGAAATTATGGAAGTAGACGTACTGTTTGTAGGTGGTGGCATCGCCAGCCTAAGTGGTGCTCTTCATCTCTCGAATCTCATAAAGGCGCACAACAATAAAGTTGAGCAAGAAGGAAAAGGGGAAAGGCTTGACGAAATTATGATTGCGCTGCTCGAAAAAGGCACCGATATTGGCTCTCATAGTATTTCTGGGGCTATTATGGATCCTGTTGCCCTCAAAGAGCTTATCCCTGATTTTCTGGAAAAAGGTGCGCCATTTGAAGGTGAGATTACAAAAGAGGAAGTCTCTCTGTTGACCAAAAAAGGACGCATTAAATCTCCCATAACACCTCCTCCACTCAATAATCATGGGAATTATATCGTCGCACTTTCAAAAATAACCAACTGGCTCGGTACTTTGGTTGAGGAAAATGGCGTAGACATATTTCCCGGATTCGCAGGAACAGAGATACTCTACGACGGCAACAGGGTTATTGGAGTGAGAACAGGGGATAAGGGAATAGATCCAGATGGCAATAAGAAAACAAACTTTGAACCAGGAATTGATTTACATGCCAAGGTTACTGTATTTGGTGAAGGCACAAGAGGGAGTCTCACCAAAACACTTATAAAAAAATTGAATTTGGACGAAGGCAAAAACCCACAGACCTATGTGCTTGGAGTAAAAGAGGTCTGGGAAACCCCGGAGCAAAGATTTGAGCCAGGACAAGTGTTCCATAGTATGGGCTACCCCCTTAAAACCAATACATATGGTGGGGGTTTCATCTATGGAATGAAAAACAACATGGTCTCAGTTGGCCTGTTAACCGGACTGGACTGTGAAGACCCATTTCTGGATCCCCATCTTGAATTTCAAAAGTTCAAACTCCACCCTTTCGTAGCTGAGATACTCAAGGACGGCACACTCATCCAATATGGAGCAAAAACAGCCCCGGTTGGAGGATATTTTTCTATTCCAAAGCTCGCATTTGACGGAGGGGTGATTGTTGGAGATTCAGCCAGCCTATTCATCAGCCAAAAAATAAAAGGGATTCACATTGCTATGAAATCAGGTATGCTTGCTGCTGAAACGATCTTGGAGGCACTTCTAAAAAAAGATTTCTCTTCTGTTCAACTCGAGCGATACCACACATCCCTTTATAAAAGTTACATAGGCAAAGAACTTCACAAGGTAAGAAATTTTCATCAGGCATTTCAGAAGGGTTTATGGATGGGCCTTATTAAAGCGGGATTTCAGTATGTATTGGGAGGAAGGATCTTGAGAGGAAGACTTTCTGCAAAGGCCGATTTTGTCCACCAGAAAAAGGTAATTGATTTTTATGGAAACGCCTCTCCTGCGGATAAACAGAAAGGTATAATAAAATTCGACGGAAAGCAAACCTTTGATAAAGAATCTGATGTATATTATTCAGGGACAATCCATGAGGAACAACAACCTGCCCATCTCAAGATACCTGATCTGAATATCTGCTATACGAAATGCAGAGAAGAATATCAAAATCCATGCCTTAGCTTTTGTCCTGCTAATGTCTATGAAATGGAAATTGATGAGGAGACTGGTACGCCGAGCATGAAGCTAAACTTTTCCAACTGTGTCCATTGCAAGACCTGCGACATAAAAGATCCCTACGAAAACATCATATGGGTAACGCCTGAGGGAGGAGGAGGCCCAAAATACACCGTTATGTAGAAACATAATGTGACCTCTAAAACCCTCTTTTACCTTGACACAGTATTAGTGTTGTATCTATAGTTATATTGTAGCTAAAA
>CAZBBQ010000065.1:0-5763 GCA_964489745.1 uncultured Desulfobacteraceae bacterium | reverse complement strand
TTAACGCAGATTTTTTGGATTAAGAAATAATAATTCTTATCTGTATGTATCTGTGAAGACCTGTGGCATAATTTAAGAGGTATAATTATGAATATAATTAGCGAAATAGAAAAAATTGTAGGGAAAGAAAATGTATTTTCTGATCGTGTGGAATGTATATGCAATTCCCGTGATATGTCCGTGCATGTTGGAGTACCTGATGTGGTAGTGTACGCTCAAACTACAGAACAAATCTCTTCTATCATGCGCCTGGCCAATCAGGAAAAAACACCGGTTACCGTCCAGGGTTCCGGCACAAGCGTAACCGGCGCATCTCTCCCTGTAGAAGGTGGCATACTCCTGGACGTCCACAAGATGAACAAAATCTTGGAGATCAATAAAGAAAATTTTTATGCACGGGTTGAACCAGGGGTCATTTGTATGGATTTGAACAGGACTCTGGCCAAACAGAATCTTATGTTCCCTCCTAACCCTGGTAGCGAACTTATTGCCTCAATAGGTGGGATGATGTCTACCAACTCAAGCGGACACAGGGCCGTTAAATACGGTACTGCCAGGGACTATGTAAAGGCTCTTAAGGTAGTTCTTGCTGATGGCACTATTATTGAGACTGGTTATAAAACTCCTAAATCATCCATGGGCTATGATCTGAACCATGTCTTTGCCAGCTCCGAGGGAACACTTGGGGTCATTACAGAGGTTACCGTAAAAATACGAATTCTCCCGGAATATACTGCTTTGGCACTCGCGATCTTTAAGGATCTTGATGCTGGCGGAAAGGCAGTAAGCGATATTATCGCATCCGGCATACAACTTACCGCATGTGAGATATTGGACAAATACAGCCTCAACGTTGTTCAAGATTATATTGATAAGGATGTGAGCAAAATAGAGGCCATGCTTATCATCGAGCTGGACGGCGCCAATGAAATAGTATCCAGGGATATGGAAAGGATTGGCGCGATATGCAAAAAATATAATGTAGAAGACTTCACCTGGAGTGATGACCCTGCCAAGGCTGGAGAAATAATGGAGGCACGAGGAAAACTGGTGCCAACGCTTTCAAGGATTAAACCAGGTTATAGGCTTGTTGCAATATCAGAAGATCTTGGCGTTCTCTCATCAAAGATCCCTGAGACTATTAAGAGGGCACAGGCGATAGCAGATAAATACAACCTGCTGCTTACCACCTTTGGCCATATTGGAGATGGAAATGTCCATACTACCTTTGTGACGGATATGAGAAGTCAGGATGAATGGGACAGGCTCAAACCAGCTGCTGATGAACTTGCTGAAATGGCCCTTGAAATGGGAGGCACCATTACCGCTGAACACGGAACCGGTCTTGCCAGGGCACCATATATAGAAAAACAGCTGGGCCCTGCATTGGATGTTATGCGATCGATAAAAAAGGCCCTTGATCCTAATGGGATACTGAATCCAGGCAAAATGGGATTAGACAAAAAGAAACATGATAGCTATGACTACTTTGCATTCAAATCCCTTTTGGAGCATCCGGAGGGGCTCAACTCCTTTGGGTATGATGTAGACAATGAGATCCTTGCATGTATAAACTGTGCCTTCTGCCGCTTAGGATGTCCTACCTATGACGTTACCCAACTCGAGTCAAGAAATGCCAGAGGTAGAAACATTCTTGCATTCAATTTAATGACTGGAGAAATTGGGCCCTCCAAGGAACTGGCAAACTCATTCTATACCTGCACCACCTGTAATGCCTGCACATATTTCTGCCCTGCCCATATCAAGGTAGATCAAATTATTCAAAAAGGCCGTGAAAAACTCTTTGCCTCTGGCTTTGCTCCTGAACCGGTTATGGCACTGAGAGACAGCATCTTAAATACAGATAATGTCTATGCAGCCACAAGAGAAGACAGAATTGCCATCTATCCACCACCAATCAAGAAAAAGATTGAATCCGGTCAACTCAAGAAAAAGGCGGATACTCTTCTATTTATGGGGTGTGTCTCAAGTTACTTAGACATGAAAATAGTTCCAAGCTTCTTTAAGATCATGGATGCCTCTGGTGTTGATTATACAATGCTTGGAAAAAATGAGATCTGCTGCGGATTTCCCCTCCACCTCATGGGAGATCAAGAAAAATTTGAGCAAAATGCCAGAAACCTCATTGATCTTATCAAGGCAACTGGGGCAAAGGAACTGGTAACCCCCTGTGCCGGTTGTTATAAAACGTTTCGAAAATACTATCCCGAGGCTGGAGACTTGGGAGTGAAGCTTTTTCATTCCGTTCATTATATTCAAAGACTAATAGAGGAGAAAAAGATACAATTGGGCGGTAATCTCGGCAAAAAGATCACCTACCATGATCCGTGTGACCTAGGCAGGACTTTTGAAATATTTGATGAGCCAAGGGAGATACTGAAGGCCATCCCTGATATTGATTTCGTTGAGATGAACAGAAACCGCTTGATGGCCCGATGTTGCGGAGGTGGTGGAAGTGTCATAGCCCTGGAACCGGAACTCGCAGCAGATATGGCGGCAGTCAGGGTAAAAGACGCTGTGGAGGTAGATGCAGAGATAATAGTGTCTGGTTGTTCGGCCTGCAAGGATAACCTCAGGAAAGGGGTAAAGGCCATTCCTAAAGATGAACGACCAAAGATCAAGGTGATGGATATTACTGAGATAGTGGCTAATTCTATCATAGAGTGATACGTGTCGTAATCGTGTTTGTTGAGTTCATATGATTTCATAGCAATAAACCGAATAAACTCAAAAATTGCTGAAAAGGAGGGCAGAAATGACGACCAGTAAATGGATGCATGCGGGAACCGTTGTCAAAATGAATGCCATCAATTATCCGGATAAATTAGGGTGGCAGGATAAAAATAATGAATGTACATTCAAGGAATGGAATGAGAGGGCATGCAGAGTTGCTCATGGTCTATCAGACTTAGGTGTTGGCTATAAGGACAGGTTTGCCATATTAGCATTTAACCGCGGCGAGTGGATGGACATATATGCCGGATGTGCTAAAGGGGGGCAAATTATAGTTCCATTAATGTTTCGCCTCGCGCCACCAGATATCGAATATATCGTCAATCATGCAGAATGTAAGGCCTTTATTGTTGAGCAGCCTTTTGTGGAAATGATAGATGACATAAAAGACAAACTTTCAGTTCCAAAAGATGCCTATATCTATCTTGGAGAAGGCCCTGTTCCCGATGGGTATATAGGGTATGAGGAGTGGCTAGCCAAATCATCTCCAAAAGAACCTGATGTTATGGTAGACGGAGATGACACATGGACCTTCATGTATACCTCAGGAACAACAGGTAGGCCCAAAGGTGTGGTTAAAACCCATGAAAGTTACCACGCCCAATATGTATTAGACATTATGAACCAGGGTGTAAGACCTACTGATAAAGTGATGCTGGTTATGCCAATGTGCCATGTGAACTCTATATTTTATTCCTTTCCCTATAGCATGCTGACTGCCCCAGTATTTGTGTATAATATGGTGAGCTTCGACGCCGAAGATTTGCTCAAAACCATAGAGAAATACAAGATCACCTTTACCTCCCTGGTACCTACCCATTATATTATGATGCTTGCCCTGCCGGATGAGGTGAAAAATAACATCGACGTATCTTCCATACGGCAGTTATTAATATCCTCTGCTCCGGCCAGAAAAGATCTCAAGCTTGCGATTATGAATTATTTTAAAAATGCAGAGCTTTGGGAGGCCTATGGCACGACAGAGGGCGGTTTAGTGACTCTTTTACGGCCAGAATATCAGTTCGAAAAACTTGGCTCTATCGGCAAGGAAATCTTTGGCACAGACAGAATTAAACTGCTTGATGAGGAAAGGAATCTTGTATCCGATGGTGAGGTAGGTGAGGTTTTTTATAGAACTCCCATGATCTTCAAGGCGTATTGGAAAGAACCTGAGAAGACCAAAGAGGCGTTCGAAGGGGAATGGTCTTCAGCAGGAGATATGGCTAAGCGAGATAAAGATGGCTTCTATGTCTTGGTAGATAGAAAAGCAAATATGATAATAACTGGTGGAGAAAACGTGTTTCCATCCGAGGTAGAAAGTGCTATCGGTGCCCACCCTGCTGTGAAGGATATTGCAGTAATAGGCGTTCCTGATGAAAAATGGGGCGAGGCAATAAAGGCCATTGTTATTTTGAATGAGAATTATGAGCTGAATGATGAGCTTACAAAGGAGATAATGGATTTCACCAAGGGTAAAATTGCAGGATTCAAACGACCAAAAACCGTTGATTTCATCAAGGAAGAAGAAATGCCCAGAACAGGGACTGGAAAGATTTTACACAGAATCCTAAGAGAAAAATATGGCAAATGGAGTGACAACTAAAAACGTAGGCAATGAGTAGTAAACAGTAGGCAGTAAGCAGTAGCAAGTAAACCCAACAAACACAACAGGCACAATAAACGCAATAAACTCAATTGGAGGAAAAAGGACATGTTGACAAAAGTATTTATACCTTACAAGGGCTACTATTCAACCCCATTTTGCCGATGGCAGGGGTCAATGGCAAATGAAAATTCTATCTCCTTAGGAGCAACAACTGCCAACAGATGGCTGACAAAAAACAATTTTGACCCCACTATATTGGACTATATGTATTTTGGCATAACTATCGCGCAACACCACCTTTTTTATAGCCACGCCTGGGCAGCAGCCATGTTAGTGAATGGTGCCAAGGATTTACCTGCCCTCATGGTTAATCAGGCATGCACAACCTCAACCACATGTATTTATCTTGCCGCTGCAAATATAGAGCTCGGAGCCTACAAGACAGGATTTGCCCTTATGGCAGATCGCGCATCCAACGGCCCACATACTATCTGGCCACAGCCCCTTGGTCCGGGGGGAGAGGTGGAGTCAGAAAACTGGATGATGGACAATTTTAGCGGAGATCCATGGGCAGGCCTGAAAATGATCCAGACAGCTGAAAATGTCGCAAAAGAGATAGGAACAACTCGTGAGGAGTGCGATGCCGTCACACTAAGGAGATATGAACAATACCAGGACGCCCTGGCCAATGACCGTGCATTCCAAAAAAGATACATGTTTTCTCCAGAGGTTAAAATCTCTAAAAAGAAAACCATGTTAGTAGAAGAAGATGAGGGTGTGACCCCAACCTCAGCCGAAGGCCTGGCCAGACTCAGGACTGTCGAACCAGAAGGCGTCCATACCTTTGGAGCACAGACATTTCCTGCAGATGGAAACTGCGGTTTTATCGTAACCACTCGGGATAATGCCAAAGAACTAAGCGCAGATCCAAATATTGAGATCCAGATTGTCTCATACGGTTTCTCACGGGCGAAAAAAGGATATATGGCTGCGGCCCCTGTCCCTGCTGCAGAGATGGCACTTAAAAATGCAGGGATAAAAGTAGGAGATCTAAAGGCCGTCAAAACCCATCAACCCTTTGCTATAAATGATATTTATATGGCCGCTAAGATGGGTATGGATGTTAATTGGATGAATAATTACGGAAATTCTATGGTCTACGGACATCCTCAAGCCCCGACAGCCGGCAGGATAATTGCCGAGTTATTAGAAGAAACCGTTATGCTTGGCGGTGGGTATTGTCTCTGGGCAGGGTGCGCAGCTGGCGATACAGGAGCAGCCTTGGTATTTAAGATAAGCTAACCAAAAAGTGAACTAAAGTTAAAAGTGACTAAAATGCCTAAAATTCGATACTGGTTACTGGTGATTACTTACTATTCTGTCAACTTGCAACTGAGGCAATA
>CAZBBQ010000064.1:6336-7879 GCA_964489745.1 uncultured Desulfobacteraceae bacterium | reverse complement strand
CTCTTAGGTAGTGCAGCAGTAATCAGCCTGTGCATAAAGCCGCCTCGCCATCCAGTTCTTGCTGGAGAAAGGTGGCCATCCTTTTATAAATGAGAATCTTTAGGTCTGATTACTGGTGGAGAACCTCTGCCATGTCGTATTGTTCGCCATACAGAAAAAACATGCACGGCGATAATTGCTGCAATAAATCGCGGTACCCAGAGCCAAAATGGACTGAGCCCAAGAGATAGAAATATAGCCGGATCTTCAATGATGGCATGGTTAATTCCTATGGAGATATGAAGGTCTTCGAGCTCGGCCTGAGTAAAGGAACCATTCCGTGCCTCACTCACGATAACTGCGGCACCATAAGAGAGGCCGAAAACAACTGCAGTAAGCCACAACAGGCCCACTTTCTTTTCCAGCCCCAGGAGTCTCATAAATGGATTTATAATTTTAACAATAGAGTCAATCAATTTGTAATTTCTCATTATTTCCAGCACTATCATGATGGCGATAATAATAACGAATATCTTTACAAAAAGAGAGAGGGTTGCAAGGAACCAGGCCTCGATCACCACCAGGAATGGCTTGGTGCTCGAGAGGGTGCCAACCGTTGCCACAGTAGTCTGGGCATCTCCCTTCAGGAACTGGGAGACAATAATCACCGTAACCACTGATGCGATCAGGCGAACGAGGGTTGCCTTGACTGCTCCGAGCCCGGATTTTGCCTGAATAATCGCCTCCTGTATCAGATTGTGCGAGATCATAATAAAAACGGCAATGAGCGTCATCTCTTCTGCAGTCAGTGGAAGCACCACCATGGCTGCGATTCCGGTGTAAATCCCGGTGAGCATTCCCACAACAAGGGGAAGTGCTGCCATGGGCGGGAGGTTTAAAACTTTCATGACAGGTCCCAGCACTGAATTCAGTTGATAGAGCAGTCCGCTGTATTCCAAAAGGGCAGTCAAAAAGGATACTGGGATAATGATCTTGGCCATCCACACAAAACCCTCCCAGCCTTTTCTTGCTCCGTCTTTTACGCTATATCTCGCCTTATCGCTTAGCATTACCACCTCTGCCCTCTACACATGCCAACCCTTTAATCAATTGCTTCACCAAGAAGCACACTCCCCTTAATTTCCATACGATGAATGAGCCCTATATCACAAACATCAAAATTACCAATTTCAAGGTGAAATATACAGCCCCTCATTCCCGCCCATACCGTTTAATTGCGTTTCAAATAAAAAGTGTAACTATTTGCTGTCCATAACTATATGACCTTTAGTATCCTGTGATAGTAACTTCATAGCTGAACGTCAAGGTTGAATCCTTTTACGGGAAAATATAACTTTCAAATGTCATGGTGAACCATTAATGATACCAAAAAGACGCACAATAGCATATGGATTTAACATCTCCTCAAGGTCTTCGCTTTTTCCTTGACATTCTAAGCGGTACTTTCTTAAGGTTCCTGTAAAAATGAGCTGGGTTTAAAAAGAGTGGCGGTTTACTGCCAGCATGTATAATCAAAAAATTTTGAGATGAGATCAATGTATGG
>CAZBBQ010000064.1:4722-6236 GCA_964489745.1 uncultured Desulfobacteraceae bacterium | reverse complement strand
GAGACATTGCCTGAGAGATCGGGTGGTATAATAGAGAGCAATTACTTTTTTAGGAGGCAAAGGAAGATACAGTGGATATTCGACAATGTTTTGATATTCTTGAACTTAATAGCAATGCGAGCATAGATGAGGCAAAACAGGCCTATAAAGATATGGTCAACATCTGGCATCCGGATCGTTTCTCTAACAATCCTCGTCTAAAACAAAAGGCTGAGGATAAATTAAAGGAAATTAATGAAGCCTATGAGATGATGCAATCCTTTTTATCCTCAAAAAAGCCGCTGGAGCCAGAGAAAGCCCCGCATGCAAAAGGTAACTCAGGAGCAGACATCAGCGCAAATGCAAATAGGAGGGCAGGGTACCATAAATCCAACGCAGAGACCGGAACAAAGGATAAAACAGAGGCCTTTCTTGAAGCAGGCACAGGTATTGTTTTGAGCTTGTTTTCCTATATCTCTTCAGCGGTTCGCCGCATAGTAACAGAGGCCAAAACCGAGATAGACCAGGGAAAATCGAACCAGCGGCAAAAAAGTGACGATATGAGAGGAAAAGGCAGAGGCAGGGGAAGCGGAAAAAGAATGGGTAGAGGTGGGAGAGGAGGAGGAAGAGGAATGTAGAGGCACAATTTTACCCAATTTATTACACATTTATTCCTTTTAATACAATATCCCCTTCGGTAACACCAATATCCTTCGCTATGACATAACATTTTACCTTTAGCATAAAAAATATCGGCTTTTTTTCATCAGAAAGCCCCTCATAATTTCCTTGTCCCTTGCTTATCACAAATTTTGAGTCGTAATATAATTTTCTAAATTCATTACTACATGTTGTAAGTATAGTGCCAGGAGCATTTGTCCCTGATGATACAATAGTTGCAACCTTATCTATTCCTGCCTGTAGTGCATCATCATATGTTACATCATTGATAACAGGTTCATCTCTCACAACATATATCGTTGGCTTTTTTAATTCTTCTATCAAAATTCTATCAAAAACAGATTCTCCAGCATTATCGCCAATAAAAAGAATATCATTAGCCTTGCCTAAACACTCCTTGAATTTTTGGTAATCATATATCGAAAAATCTTTTTCGAGCACCTCATGTATTTCTTTCTCAATATCAAAATTTCTATTCACACCAAAGTCGATTATATTACCAGCAATCGCAATTCTTATCGCTAAAAGAAGGCTATCATCTGATTGTTCGACCTTCTGCTTTAAAGAATGGTATAATGAGAGGGCTTTGTGAGTGTTTTCAATTTTTATTTCCTTATAAGGATCATCGTTCCCTGTGATTTCTCTTACTTTTTTATATATTAGCCTTCCAGTTTCTGGTGGAGTGCTCTCAAGAGGAATGTCCTTGAGGGCTGTCCCTATTTCATCCAAAATTCTTTTTATCTTTCCTTCATCATCTGTCGCTATTCGTCCTGCGCGAAGTGCTTGGTTGAAAAAACAAGGAATACAATCAAGATATGTTTTCATTTAATCCTTTCTTTAGGAATTTTTTATCT
>CAZBBQ010000064.1:0-4622 GCA_964489745.1 uncultured Desulfobacteraceae bacterium | reverse complement strand
GGAATACAATCAAGATATGTTTTCATTTAATCCTTTCTTTAGGAATTTTTTATCTGCATCCGCCACCTCTGATGCGGCCAATATCGCTGTACTTATATACTACTCAAAAGTTCCTTGGCATCCTTTATAACATGCTCTACGGTGAAACCGAATTGTTGAAAGAGTTCTTCTCCTGGAGCTGAGGCCCCAAAGCGTTCTATGCCGATGATTTTTCCATGCGCTCCAGTGTATCGCTCCCATCCATATGGGCTGCCGGCTTCAACTGCAAGGCGCGCATTTACATGAGATGGCAATACCTCCTCATGATAGTCTTTCGACTGCATTTCAAAAAGTTCCCAGCAAGGAATATTGACCACTCGGACCTGAATGCCCTGATTTACTAATTGCTCATATGCTGACAGCAGAATAGGCACTTCTGACCCTGTGCCTATCAAAATCAGTTCAGGTTTTGATCCAGGGGCATCAGCCAGAACATAGGCACCGCGTTGAAGTCCATTTGCTTTCGTATAGCGATCCCTATCAATGATAGGTAATTTCTGTCGTGTCAGAATAAGTGCGGTTGGGCCATCTCGACGGCTCAGGGCTTTTTTCCATGCCTCTACTGTCTCCTGGGCATCTGCAGGGCGGATAACCATCAGGTTCGGCATAGCTCTCAAACTGGAAAGCTGCTCAATAGGTTGATGTGTGGGGCCATCCTCTCCCAGACCGATGGAGTCGTGAGTGAAGACATAAACCACAGGCAATCTCATCATTGCTGCCAAACGAATAGCCGGGCGCATGTAATCGGAAAAGATCAGAAAAGTTCCACCATAAGGGATGAGGGCTCCGCTGAGGGCCATACCATTCAAAATCGCTCCCATGGCATGCTCACGGACGCCAAAATGAATGTTGCGGCCACCTGTGTTTTTAAACTCTCCGAAGTCTTTCAGAAAGGTATTGTTTGAGGGTGCTAAATCTGCTGAACCACCGATAAGGCCAGGAAGGTGAGGCGCAACTGCTTGCAGAACTTTGCCAGAGGCAGAGCGAGTTGCCACACCCCCATCTTCTGGTTTAAAAAGAGGTAGAGAATTTTCCCACTGAGAAGGATCAGGATCTTTATGCATATTCTCCCACTCATGGGCAAATTCAGGATAGGACTTTTTATAGGCCTCCCAGAGAGATACCCATTCTTTCTCGTATTCTTGCCCATGTTTTACCGCTTGTCTAAAATGTAAAAGCACATCCTTGGGAACAAAAAATGCCGGAGTTTCAGGCCATTGAAGATTTTTCTTGGTCAGCACTACCTCTTCTTCGCCCAATGGTGCCCCATGGGCATCAGCAGAGTCCTGCTTGTTGGGGCTCCCATGCGCAATGTTAGTCCTCGCAATAATAAGAGAGGGTTTTGATTTCTCTTCTTTAGCTTGCTGAATGCTTTCCTCGATACCTGCTAAATCATAGCCATTTACATGCTGAACGTGCCAGTTGTACGCATCAAAGCGGCGCCCGACATCTTCACTTAAGGAAAAATCGGTGGGTCCCTCGATGGTTATCCGATTATCCAGATAGATATAGATAAGATTTCCCAAGCCAATATGTCCTGCCAGAGAAGCCGCCTCAGAAGAGACTCCCTCCATAATATCTCCATCACTTACTAAGGAGTAGATGAAGTAATCAACCAGTGGAAAGTCTGGCTTGTTGAAACGGTTGGCCAGGAACCTCTCAGACATAGCCATGCCAACGCCGGTTGCAAAGCCCTGACCCAATGGGCCGGTAGTAGTTTCCACACCAGGTGCACAGCCATACTCGGGATGTCCGGGGGTTTGGCTATTCCATTGTCGAAAAGCCTTTATCTCATCGAGTGTAAGGTCATACCCGGTCAGATAGAGCATAGCATATAACAGCATGGAGCCATGTCCAGCTGATAAGACAAAGCGATCACGATTTAACCATTGTGGATTTATAGGATTGTACCTCATGATTTTAGTCCAAAGAACATACGCGAGGTCAGAAGCCTCCATGGGCATACCGGGGTGACCCGAATGAGCCTTCTGCACCGCATCTACCGCTAAAAAACGAATCGTGTTGATGCACTTTTTTTCAAGTGAACCCGGAAACTCATTTGATTTTCTCTTATTTTCAGATGTCATTTTTAGCTCCTTTATTATCACGAAATATAGTTATCACCATTTTCCCATAGGTTGAGATGCTTCCATCTGTCTATGGTCAATACCTAATCAGGTATCTTTCCTCCAGCTTATTTCAATGCACCTGAATATTTTATCATTTTACTCAATAAGTCAACGGCAATCTCTGTAAACTTTGCCATACCATTGTGATATCTTTGCGTCATATAAATAAGGTTTTGAAATTCTTTATTTGAAATCATTACCTTGCAAATTTTTATAATGAATCTTATGTCAAACGATTCAACATCAGCAGGGCTACTGTGAAAAAAAGGTTTCCAAGAATTTCTTGGAAACCTTTTTTTACTGTATGGTAGGCCGTAGAGGAATCGAACCTCTAACCTACTGATTAAGAGTCAGTTGCTCTGCCAATTGAGCTAACGGCCCATATTTATTTATATAGCGCGCCCGGCAGGACTCGAACCTGCGACCTACGGGTTCGAAGCCCGGCGCTCTATCCAACTGAGCTACGGGCGCGTATGGTTCGTTTATTTAATTACTGGGATAATCATTAATGATCCATTAACAGGTCTATATTTTTCTGTCAATATTTAATTTTGTAAAAACCCTTGACATTATCCTGAAATTTATTTAATTAATTAAGGTTCAAATTGTGTTGGGTGAGAAAAATAAAAAAATCGGCTATTGATATTATAGTAATTAACTATATAAGGCTTTAATGAGATGAAAACCTTTGTTGCAAAAGAGTATGAGATAGAAAAAAAATGGCATCTAATAGATGCTAAGGAAAAGGTTCTGGGAAGGCTGGCCAGTGAAATAGCGAGTATTTTAAGAGGGAAAAATAAGCCTATTTTTACACCTCACATGGATGCTGGCGACTATATCGTTGTTATTAATGCCGACAAGATTATTTTAACAGGTCGTAAGATGGAAAAAAAGATGTATTATCACCATAGCGGCTATGTCGGTGGGCTAAAAAAGACCACGGCTAAAGAGATGCTTGTGAAGAAACCAGAGAACCTAATAAAATTTGCTGTAAAGGGAATGCTGCCTAAGAATAGTCTTGGCAGAAGGCAATTAACGAAACTCAAGATATATGCCGGCCAGGATTATCCTCATCAAGCACAACAACCGGAAAAATTGGAGATTTAAATGGCAGAAGAAAGGTATTATGCTACGGGCAAGAGAAAGTCTGCGATAGCAAGGGTCTGGATGAAATTAGGTGAGGGTAATATCGTTATTAACAAGAGTCCAATAGATGACTATCTGGTCACCGATATAGCCAAGATGATTCTTTCCCAACCCCTCGAGCTGACAAATACGGTGGGCAGGTATGATATTACGGTAAATGTTAAAGGAGGAGGAATTTCAGGACAGGTTGGGGCCATAAAGCATGGCATAAGCCAGGTCCTTCTCAAGATAAGCCCAGAATTCAGGGCGCCATTAAAGAAGGCAGGCTTTATTACCAGGGATTCCCGAATAAAGGAGCGCAAAAAGTATGGACAGCGTTCCGCGAGAGCACGATTTCAGTATTCAAAGAGATAATGAGCATATACTCATAAGAATGTTACAAAGGGAAGGTTATTTACCTTCCCTTTTTTATTTACAATCTCAGGAGCCATTGATTTAATTAATATATGTAATTTACAGCACTATTTTTTAAGAGCTGGGAAGATTCATCCAGGCAATTCCGATAGAGGCAGGATAGATGAGAGCACATTTTTCATTATGGGGAATCGATTGTGGTAAACAATAAAGAGGAAAAAAACATAAAACTTATTATTGCTTACGACGGAACTGGCTATTTTGGATGGCAACGGCAACCTGATAAGTCCACCATTCAGGGCACTATTGAGGAAAAAATAGAGACCATGGTCGGAAAACCTGTTTCTCTTATTGCCTCCGGGAGGACAGACACTGGCGTACATGCCCTCCATCAAGTAGCAAATTTCAGAGTTTTTTCCACCCTCACCCCCTCTGTCTTTTTAAAAGGTCTTAATTCTCTTCTTCCCGATGGCATTATCATTAAAGAAGCAGAATATGTCTCTCTTGATTTTCATGCCAGGTATGATGCCAAAAGCAAGGTTTACGAATACAGAATTTATAAAGAAAAACTTCCATCTCCATTTCTCAGATATTATGCTTGGCATATATCGCGGTTACTTGACTTGCATGCTATGGAGGAATGCCTGGAGGTTGTGAAGGGAATCCATGATTTTTCTTCCTTTTATTCTGCTGGAGATGGGAAGATTAATCCAGTACGAAATATGATTCAGGCAGGGATCCACATCCAAGATAACAATCTCTTGAGCTTTAATTTTGAGGCAAATGGCTTTTTACGGCATATGGTGAGAAATATTATGGGAACAATTGTTCAAGTAGGCCAAGGTGAAATCAATACCGCCCATTTTATAGAGATATTGGCCTCGAAAGACCGGCAGAAAGCTGGGGTCATGGCTCCACCAGGCGGACTATATTTGAAGGATGTGAGGTATTAAG
>CAZBBQ010000063.1:0-8137 GCA_964489745.1 uncultured Desulfobacteraceae bacterium | reverse complement strand
TCCAGCCTCAAAACCATCTGAGGCAGAAAGAACCTCATAATTATATTCTTCTTCTTCCAATGCCTGGACAATGGTTTCCACAATAATTGGATCATCATCCACAATCAGAATTCTTTTTCTCTCACCAACGACTTCTTCTTCTGGAAAGGGTATGCCCTGCTTCCTCATAAAATTCTCCAAATCTGATTTCTTGATACGCCGATGGCCTCCTACTGTCTTATAGGCCTTGATATGACCAGCCTCTATCCAGTTTATAATCGTTTTAGGGGAGACACTACAGTATTTGCCTGCCTGAAAAACCGTAAAAATATCATCCATAGAAAGATCCTCCACTCATTCTTAATATTTAGTTATTATAGTAATTATAGTTTTTATTAAATGTCAAGAAAAAAATTAAAATAATAAATATTATATTAATTAAAATAACTATAACATCACGTAGGCTCTTCCACAATGAGGAAACTACTATTAAAGTCATAATAGAATCGCGGTATAATGTTTTTGGTGGGATTAATTGTGATTTAAAAAAGGTTTGCTTATGTAAGGAAAGAAAGCATTTGCATATGAATTACAATGATTTTACCATTGAGTAACAAAACGGAACCCATTGGACAGGCGATGTGATTGCCAGACCTTAAGGGTTTATTAATGGTTTTTCTATTTTGAAAGATCTTCTTTATATATAGGAAGACTAATAGTGAATGTTGTCCCTGATCCCCATTCACTTGATACCCGTATATTTCCTCCATGTTCTTTAACAAACTCATAACACACTGATAGGCCAAGACCAACATCTTTAACACTATTCTTAGTGGTAAAAAAGTCGTCAAATATTTTATTAATGTTATCCTCTTTTATTCCAATGCCAGTATCAGTTATTTCAATATATACAGTATCCCTTTTTGCGAAGGTCTTTATAGTTAAGGTTCCTTCATCA
Organism: uncultured Desulfobacteraceae bacterium; assembly: GCA_964489745.1. Taxonomy (GTDB): domain Bacteria; phylum Desulfobacterota; class DSM-4660; order Desulfatiglandales; family B25-G16; genus B33-G16. The sequence continues at coordinate 7,200 of CAZBBQ010000063.1, read as the reverse complement.
GGCATTGCATCCCGCGCATTCGCAATCATATTGAGAAAAACCTGTCGCAGTTGATTCCTGGAGGCATAAACTTTTTCTAAATTGTCCGCAAAATTGGTAGAAATGCGTATACTGTTTTCCTGCAGTTGCTTTCCGAAAAGAAGTAAGATCTCATCGAGTATAATGTTAACATTTGTAGCCTGTTTTTTTTCCTCATCAGGCTTCGAAAAACGGAGCATTTTACGGAGCAATTCGGTCAGGCGCACAGTTTCAGAAAGGGCCATATCAAGGATTTTTCTCCTTTTGCTCTGAGGAGAAATTTCTGTTTTAAGAAGCTCAAGGGTATTCATGATACCATACAGGGGATTGTTTAATTCGTGGGCAATCTGGGAGGTCAACCTCCCCATGGCAGCCAGCTTTTCTGACTGTAACAATTTCTCCTGTGTCTCTCTTAGCTTACGTTCCATAGCAAGTCTTTCTTTGAGGTCGACAAATATGCCCACTGATGCGATCTCTTTTCCTTGAGCATCGTACACGATTCTTGCGGAGAGGTTACCATCAATAGTTGTGCCATCCCGCCTTACATGAACCATTGGGTAGGATTTACATTGTCCAATACCACCATATTCAGGACTCCGCATCATTTTCATGACCTTATTGGCCATTCCCTCCGGATAAATTTCTCGTATGTTCATTTTACCAATGACTTCTTCAGTTTTGTATCCCAAAGTCTCTTCAGCAGCACTGTTCCAGACGATAATATTCCCCTTCATATCTGTTGCTATGATGGCATTAGGTGAACTCTTGATAATTTTATCTAAAAAATCATGGGCTTCTCTCAGCTCTTTCTCCATCCTTTTTCTTTGGGATTGATCCACGTTGATCCCTTCATACCCTAAAATCTTCCCCTGCTGATCATAACGCACATGTCCTGTATGCAAGGCAGAGATAGGGCTTCCATCCTTGCGTTTAAAATCAACTTCATAATCTATAACATATCCATCTTTTTCAATCATCTCCTGCCATTTTCGACGATCTTTGGGCCTCAGGTACAGATCTTTAGCTATATCAATCTTGAGAAACTCCTCTTTGGTTTTATAACCCAACATATCCAGGAGTGCCTTGTTGGCATTTAAAAATTTCCCTTCTTTACTGCTCACGTATATCCCACTACGAACATTTTCAAATAATCTTTTGTAATCCTCTTCCGAGGCCTTGAGCTTTTCCTCACTCTTTTTTCTCTGAGTAATATCTCGATATATGCTCAGCTTTGATAGAGTACCGTCGGGATTTTTCAAAGGAAATTCAATTACATCGTATATTTGATCCAAATTTGGAAAGTAATGTTCCCATCGAATACTTTCTCCAGCTAACACCTCCTTTGCCCTGCACCAAGTGCAGACTTCATCCCTGCCGTGTATAACTTGAAAGCACTTTCTGCCAATGCCACGTCCAAAATTTTTAATCATCACATCATTCATGTGCTCTACATTAAAATCATCATCAACAATATAGACTCCGTCCACCATGGCTTCAAATATAGTGGTAAGGTTTTTTCTCTCCATATCGAGCATAGCTTCCTCTCCTTTTACTGCTTTAACATGGATAGTGTACCACTATCTCTATCCCTTGCAAGATAAAATATGGGTGTAATGGGTGGGTAAACTATATTAATTACTCCCTTTGTTACATTTAAGTGTTTGAAGAAATTGAATCCATTTAACAGGGTAGGCTTTTTAAATTTTTCAGGGCTGTATCATTTCCAGTTGACTATATAAAAATAAAAATATAAAGTAGCTGCAAAAATTGAGCGTTTTTCTTCACAACCCTATAATCATTGAAAAGCATAGAGGGAGGGAATATATGGCCAATGATAAACTTATTCTGGTAGTTGATGATGATCCAGATCTGGTGGAGGCAATCTCTATGAAATTAGAGAGTAAAAACTATAGGGTGGCAAAGGCATATGACGGAATAGAGGCTTGGGATAAGATACAAGAGGAAAGACCGAATTTGATTATCTTAGACGTTATGATGCCTCGCAAAGATGGCTATGAACTCTGTGATGAGCTAAAAAATAATCCAAAATATAAAGATATTACTATTGTTCTCTTAACGGCAGTTGGCTCCGCAGTCACAAGCACCAGGTATACTCACCAGGGAGGCATGAGTACCTTAGCGGATGATTATATCGCTAAACCAATCGATCTGGATAAACTGATATCTATGGTCGATGACTTTACTGGCTAGTTCTAAGAAGCAGACCTTATATTCTCTCAGATACTATGCAGAAAGGGCTTTTTAGGTGAATAAGCCCCTTTTTTCTATGGTAGCTCTATAATGGAGAAAATGAAGATAGGGGGGCTCAAACAGAGCCTTGAACTCTGTCAGTTTGACCTTAGGGGGGTACATTCGACAAAGGAAATTACCTCAAAGGTAAGCAAACTCCTTCTTTCTCAAAAAATTAATATGGAGTTTCTTACCCACTCCACACACAGAAATAAGCACCATCAACTTACCTTCTGTATCAGTCAGGATAAATTCTCTGCTATATCAGAAATTCTTAAAAAAAAAGGGTTTTTACCCATAGGTTGGGAGATAAACAGCCGTGGACACGTGGGTATAATTACTATTTTCCCTCATCAATCGGCTATAAAGATATTGGGCGCTATCATGGTTTCATGGGCAGCGCAATCCATACCTATCTATGGGATTACCACATCATTGTCCGCAATCTCATTTGTAACTGATTACCAGGAAATAGATAAGGCTATCAATGTTATTCAGGATTTATTCCAGCTGCCTGAAGATCATGCACCGTTAAAGCCTGAGATTCGTTACTATCAAAGTGATACAGTAAAAGGTGATTAGATTGTATGGAGACAATTGCCGTTTATTGGGAATCCCGAATTAAAACATATGGGTTTCAAAGAATAGCTGATTTAGCCCTCATTGAGTTTTCTTATGCCCTCTCTGACATCAAATCATTAGGAAAAATATTTTCCAAAGATGATCTAAAAACCCTGAGACCAAAATTTATATTATCCCACGTGACAAATCATGAAATCTCTCTTGTTTTTTGCCTCCCTTTAAAAGAAACCAAGGGTTTGCGCACATCCCTTGAAAAAATTTTACCCCCAACTTCCTATAGATACGTTCATCCTGTGAGTATTATTTTTTTCCATGGCCCGCACTTTGGTGATAGGTATGGTATAGCTGATGCCACCTTTTCTACCCTTTCAAAGGCAGGTATAAAGATTCTCGCATCTGGTTGTTCCTCGGCATCTGTCTTTTTAGTGTTAGCCCAGCATGACATAGATAAAGCTGAAGAAGCATTAGCTGAGACATTTGAGGTAGCAAAATAATATTTTTTAATGATGGTATCATATGAAAAAATTTGACTGGCATGATAACCTCTTTGAGTCACTATCATTTCCAACATTGATCCTTGCTCCTGATATGACTATTGTTGCAGCCAATAAGAGATTTCTCAGAAAACATAGCCAAAGCAAGAAAAAAATCATAGGAAAAAAATGCCACAACATCCTTTATCAATCTGAAGAACCCTGCCCTGAGTCATCTTGTCCTTTTCTTAATGTTCTGCATACGAAAAGATCAACCTCTTCCATTAAAAAAATTACCGGGGATGATGGAACAGAGGTATATGAAGAAAGGGTGTGTTCTCCTATCTTAAATAAGAAAGGAGGCGTGGATTATATAATGGGAAGCCTTAGGGATATCACCAAGGCCAAGCTCCTAGAAATAGAATCAAAAAAAACCAGTGAATTTTTGGAAAATATTATTGCCAGTTCTGCATCTGCTATATTGGTTGCTGATATGAAGGGTGTAATCCTCCGTATGAACGAGAGCGCTCGAAAATTATTTGGCTATACCGATAAGGTAGCGGTTGGTACAAGTATCGCAGAATATCTGTATACGCCGGGTGGGGCAAGGAGCGTAATGAAGAAACTCAGAAGCCCTGATCACGGCGGGGTGGGTAAGCTCCACACTACAGAGATGACAATAATTACTTCCTCAGGTAAAGAGATACCCGTTGAGATGACCGCATCTATCATATATCAGGATGGCAAGGAGGTTGCAACCATGGGTGTCTATCAAGACCTGAGACAAAAAATAGAGATTGAAAAGAAATTGAAAGAGGCAGAACAGATTAAATTAGAACAATCAAACAAAATGGCCTCGTTAGGTCAACTGGCTGCAGGGGTGGCACATGAAATAAATAATCCTCTGAGTGGAATATTGATTGACGCCAGTTTGATTTTTGAGGAGCTTGACGAAGAGAGCCCTATCAAGAGTGATATACAAAATATTATAAGTGATACTCACCGATGTAAAGACATCGTTAAAAATCTTCTTGCATATTCAAGACAAACAGAACTCAAGGAAGAAATCCTCAATATAAATGATGTAATTGGTCAGACCTTTGATCTTTTAGGACACCATGCTCTTTTGCAAAACATTACGATACACAAAGAATTTTATCAATCTATGTTGATGTGTAAAGGTGATAAAAATAAACTTATTCAGGTTTTTACCAACATCATCATAAATGCCGCCCACGCTATAACTGGCAAGGGGGATATCACAATTTATACCAGCCGGAATAAACCAAAAGGAAAGATCTATATTGAATTCAGGGATACAGGATGTGGCATCCCCAAAGCAGCTCTTCCAAAAATCTTTAACCACTTCTTTACCACTAAAGAAGAAGGCAAGGGAACTGGATTAGGTTTAGGCACTGTGAAAAGCATAATTCAAAAGCATAAAGGAAAGATTAAGGTCATGGAAACAAGCCCTGAAGGCACAACGTTTCTAATAGAACTCCCATTGTTTAAGGTAACGGCAAATACACCCATTTGATAGGAGAATTTATTTATGGCCCTCATAGACGACCAGACATATCAACCGACAATACTGGTGATTGATGATGAAAAACGAATACGTGAAGGGTGCTATAAGATCCTCACAAAAGAAAACTGCCTGGTTGAGATGGCCGAAAACGGAGAAATGGGGCTCAAAATGATTGATGAGAAACATTATGATATTATCCTTACTGATTTAATGATGCCAGGTATAGGCGGAATGGAGGTTTTAGCTAAGATTGGCGAACAGCATCCTGATTCTGTTTCAATTGTTATTACAGGCTTTGCAACACTGGAGCACTCAATAGAGGCAATGAAGAATGGTGCTTTTGATTTTATACCCAAACCTTTTACACCGGATCAGTTAAGAGTTGTGGTGAGTAAGGCTGTTCAAATGACAAGAACCCTGCAAGACATTGCTACAGAAAAAACACGCATTAAAACCATAGTAAACTATTTGGCTGGTGGTGTATTGGTAACTGATAAAAGCAAAAATATTATACTCTATAATCCTATCTTGCTAAAAATGTTAGGCTACGATGGAGATGCCCTCGATGATCAACCATTACATGTCCTCACTACAGATGAAAAATTGACTGGTATTATAGATGGTATCCTTGAATTGAATACAGGTGAATTCAAGGTTTTGAACGCTGAGATAGAACCACATGATGAAAGAGGAGAAGAGCTGTCTAATCAATTATATCTAAGGGCACAGGCAGTGCCCTTTCAGAACAGGTCAGGAGAGATACTTGGTTCAGTCACTATCATTGATGATATAACCCATTTAAAACTATTGGATGAGATGAAGTCCGCCTTTGTTAACATGGTCTCCCACGAGATCAGAAGTCCTCTTACCACTATTTTAAGTCAGATCAAGATTCTTACAGACGGACTGGCAGGCGAGTTAGGTCCCAAACAAGCAGATATACTTGGTAAAATGTCACGGAAGGTTAGCGGTCTTGTTGAATTATCCAATGAACTCCTTGACCTTTCCCGGATAGAGGCAGGATTGATAGTTCAGGATAAGCAACCAGTGCAATTGATGGATATTCTCGAGAGCCTGGTGGAATTTATACAGGCCAGGGCAAAGGAGAAAAATATTTCCCTAACCCTAAAAAAGACCAATCTACCCCTTATTAATGCAGACATGAAAAGCATGGAGGAAGTTTTTAGCAATCTAATCACCAATGCTATCATCTATACCCCGGAAGGGGGAAAGGTAGATGTGAGCGGGGAGATTAAGGGAGATTTTGTGGGTGTAAGCATTAGTGATACCGGTTATGGTATTGCACCTGATGAACTACCCAGGATCTTTGATAAGTTTTATCGGTCAAAAACCGAAAAAACCAGAAATATTGTGGGAACAGGCCTCGGTCTTCCTATAGTAAAAAGCATTGTTGAGGCCCACAACGGAACTGTTAAGGTAGCAAGTGAAGAGGGTGTCGGGTCCACCTTTTATGTTCGCCTTCCCATATGATGAACCTGGTATTCCATTGATTGACGTACATGAAAACAGGAACAATCAGAAATAAATAATTAACGTAGTAGTATGAAAACGTTATTACTATACGTTTGATTATCCCCATTTGCTATGATTCTTGCTGTATTTCACCGGTCGCTGCTCTTTCAAGTCGATAGCGCTTTTCACTCTTTCTGCAAAGCTCCCATATAATACACGATTGTCTATATTTACAATACGTACAAGGATCTGTACATGCCTCACAATTATCCAAACATTCCTGACAATATCCAATTCCCATCTTCTGGCATGTCACCCTTGCTTCTCTATCGGGGTGATAACGGCATTTCATAATAGAGTCACCTTACTATATCTACATGATCCGCCTAAATTCATAATCAGTTAACCTATCAGCTTTCGGCGTCTCTTTTGTAATATCAATTTCAAGATAAATGCGGTTTCCTTGTCTGAAGCCTATTTTTTCAAAAAATGGCAATTGCATAGTATCAGACAGCGAAACAATAGTATAAACAGTATCTACATCTAATTTCAAAAATCGTTTTCTATAATCATCGAACAAGGCCCTTGCAACTCCCTTATGCTGATAATCTGGATGCACGCCTATGGTATGGATCCACCCCATATTTTCTGGCATTCCAAACTCCCTTGAGCCAATATCACCCATGATAAATCCTATCACCTTTGCTTCAATCTCGGCTACACATGAACCTAAAAATCGTCCCTCTTTATTCTTTTGAAGTTCCCTTTTCCAATATCTGCCTCTTTTTATGCCAAGGTTTTTCTCTTCTATTTCAACTATTGCATCTACATCGGATTCCTTTATGCCCCTAATTACTATTTTTGATAAATCAAAAT
>CAZBBQ010000062.1:0-8147 GCA_964489745.1 uncultured Desulfobacteraceae bacterium | reverse complement strand
TACCATGCTGGTGATGCAACAACCAAGATTACTAAATCTTCATTTCCTGTGTTAGCAAGCCCATGGCTTGAACCAGTTGGAAGCCATATTGCATCACCTGGCACCACATGCCGTATTTCCTCATCCACACTCATTTCTCCCTCACCATCCGTGACGAAATAAATCTCTTCCATGGGATCAACATGAGGCTCAATGCTTCTCCCAGGCGCAAGCCTTGCGGTAGCTAAAAATCCTATCTCTTTCAATGTCCTTCGATCCAGTATCATCTGTGCTATAGCTCCACCGTGGGCCAGATACGTGGTATCCATAACCTCTTTATCTTTCATATTTCTGACAATCATAGCTCCTCCCACATAATTGCTTTATAGTTTTCGATTAAAATCTCTTTACATCTATTTAAATATCTCTCCTGTCTCTTTATACCACATCACCAGATCGAGATAGCTCATTGGTATTTGGATTGCTTTTGAGAATTCCATCATCCTTTTTTCTATGTCAAAATACCTTCCTTTTGATAAAGAGCCTGGAATTTCTTTTATCACTCCAACAAATTGTAAATTTTTTATTATGTGTCTGTCCAGAATTGCAAGATTCTGCTCGAATCCGATATTTCTTAAAAAATGGCTCGCCTCTTTATAACCAATACCCTTAACATTTTGAACAAGCCATTCTCGTGCCTTATAACCATCCCCTATCTGACTGATTATGGATTTTAGAGAGACCTTGCTATCAAGGAAGAATTTTTCTCTCGCCTCAACAATATAGGCTGATTTTTTGTGTATAAATCGTGCGCTACTCAATTCTTTTACAATTTGACCTCTGTCTCCTGTAAATAATACTCCTTTTCTTATCATATTCTCCACGGCAAACCAGCATGCTTTCCCATTTGCCTGAGGGGTTAGAATGCAGAAAACGAGTTCAGTAAAAATCTCTTTCCTTGTTCCTTTCTTCCAGATTTTTATAAAATCATATAATCGTAACTCAATCTCTTGTCTTTTAGATTCATAAATAGCTTTAATTTCTTCTCGCCTCTCAGCTTTTCCGTTTGAAAAATTATCCATACTATCAATAGCTACATTTTAGTATTGAGGAAACAGTTGTTATTGGTTTATAACTAAGGATATCGGAAATGTGACAATTTATTGACACCAAAAGCATTTTATTAACAACCAGTTTATGCCACCCACATGGAATGATGGCCTGCCCTGGCGCGACTTTTCTGGAGCATTATGATAGCCGCGTAATACCTCGGGAGTATAATCTATATGCCTTAGTTATTGCATGCCAGGTCTGTGCCAGGGAGTACTGGAATACTGGGTAAGACAGAGAAAAACCTAATTTTTATTATTAAAAACATCTTTAAACCCTTGGTCCAGGCCTGCCTGTCCCGATATAATCGAGACGAGCAGGCCTATTTTGCATGGCTAAGTTCAACGGACGATTCCACTATAACATTACAGTGATAGGAGCTTAACTCCCTAAAGTCGATCCATGACAATGTATTATACCATAATTCAATATTCCAACATTTAAATTTCTGAGCAATGCGGAGCTAAGTTCGAAAAGGATATCTATAGTGACAGTTTTTAGAAAAAAGTCCAAAAATATTTTCCCCAATTTTAAGCAAAGGCAACATTCTGCACCTTCTATTCCACGTATCAAAGCGAGTGCGGATAGCAGGTTAAAAAGTGTTTTTTCAAGAATTGGAGTACCTGAAAAAGATCATTTTCAACCAGACCCATTCCAGGTGAAAGCCTTAGCTGCTATTAAAAAGACGGATTGTCTGGTTTCAGCACCAACTGGAAGCGGCAAGACATGGATTGCTGTAGAGGCAATAGATGCGATACAGAACAATGGGGGAAAATCATGGTATGCATCCCCCCTTAAGGCCCTTTCAAATTCCAAATTCATAGAGTTTGGGGCCCGCTTTGGAAAAGAAAATGTTGGTATAGTAACGGGCGATAGGGTCGAGAACCCGAATGCGCCAATTATTGTAGGAACTACCGAGATCCTCAGGAACCAGCTCTATGATGCCATGCATACAGGTGAGGATTTGTGTGCAGATCTTGTTGTTTTGGATGAAGCCCATTTTCTTGGAGACCCCGATAGGGGAGTTGTATGGGAAGAAATCATTATCTATCTTCCTGTCCGGGTTCCTCTCCTTTTGCTGTCTGCCACCATAAAGAACTCCTATCAGATTGCAGGGTGGCTTCAACACTTACGGGAAAAAAAATGCGTGGTGATTGAAGAAAATGGAAGGCCTGTCCCGTTATTTCCACTCTTTTTCCATCCAACAGGAAGGCTTCTTCCATTAGTCAACAGGAAAGGTCTTGATAAAAAGGTTCTGGATTATATTAACAACCCAAAAAGCTCCCCCATTTCTACAGGAAGAAGGCTCCCCCCATTTGGAGAGATATTACATGTGTTAAGGAAATATAATCTTCTTCCAGCCATATTCTTTCTAAAATCCAGGGCAAATTGTGATGATGCATTAGACCTGTGTAGGGCAAATACAAATCGCGATAAATATAGTAAAGAGATGCTGAACAAAAGGATCGATGAATTGCTAACACTACACCCCCACCTTGCTCGTCATAATCACCTCTGGCACTTAAGAAATCTTGGTGTAGGGTCGCACCATAGTGGACAACTGCCATTGTGGAAATTGATGGTTGAGGATCTAATGGCAAAGGGTTTGCTTGAGGCTGTGTTCGCCACTTCCACTGTGGCTGCAGGAGTAAATGTTCCTGCAAGGAGTATCGTTTTTCTTAATTCTGACCGATACAATGGGCATAAATTTGCTCCTTTGACAGCCACCGAACTCCACCAGATGACAGGAAGAGCAGGGAGAAGGGGAATGGACAATATCGGTTTTGCTATGGTGATTCCTGGGCGCTTTTTAGACACTTCCCTAATTGCAACATTATTGAAATCTCCGCCTGAAGATGTTTTAAGCCAGATACGGATTGATTTCTCCATGGTCTTAAACCTTCTTTTATCCCATAATCCTGAAGAAATTAAGGAGCTTCTTCTTCGATCCTTTGCTAATTATCTGAATTGTGCAAATAGGGACAAAGGGATTGAAGAGAGGCTTGAAGAAACCGGTCAACGATTAAGGGGATTTCTTCCTCGCTCCTTGTGCAGCTCCCCAGAATCTGTCCTTACTTTGTCCAGAAAAATAGTTGCGATAAAAAATGATATCGGAAAGATAGGAGAAGAGAAAAGAAGGCTTGAGCTGATCCTTTCTAAAATTGCCAATCTGGTGCCTGGGAGGCTATTTCTGGATAATAGGTCTCGTTTATATTGCGTTTTAAAAACACATACAAAGAAAGATAAAAATGGCGTCCTTGCCTGCCGCCTAAAGTATGGACAGGGAAGAAAAAAACTACCAATAATGCGATTTTTTGCTCCAGAAAAGGTGGAAACTATCCTGAATAAGGTAGCAAACATCCACTCAACTGATGACCCACACACTTTAAAGAGGATTTTCTCTCATGTATTGTCAGATGAACTGCCTTCTCCCCTCGAAGCCTTACCATTAGGAGAAGAAGAGATCAAAAAAGTCAAACCATTAAAAAACCGAATCGTTTTACTTGAAAAGGAACGTGATCACCTGATATGCAACAAATGTGAACATTTCCTTACCTGCCATGGAAGGCACAATCGGTCATTTCAATCAGTGTTGAAAGATTTCTCTTATCTGTGGGATGCGGCCAATGCTGTCAGGGAAAAACTTTGGGCTAATTTTATACGGCATCTGAACTTTTTAAAGGCAGAAGGATATGTAAAAGATAATGGTGCCTTGACAGATGATGGGAGGTGGGCGTCTCAGCTTAGGCTTGACCACCCTCTTATGATTGCTGAAGGTCTTAGGCTAGGCCTCTTTCCTGAATCAGACCCTTGCCTTTTGGCTGCCCTGATAGCTATGTTTGTCTACGATAGGGAGATAGAGGTTGAATTTGACCAATCAAAGGTTCCAAAGGAACTTGTGAATGCATATACCAAAATGAAAAATGGCCTTCTCCCTCTTATAGAAAGGAAAACTATTCATGGATTTCCTGTAAGACCAATCCCATTGTGGACAGCGGCTACAATATATGCCTGGGCAAAAGGACTCGACTGGGAAAGGGTTTTAGCTGTAGCAGATATGAGCGAAGGTGATCTGGCCATGCTGGTTTCAAGAACTGCTGATAATTTAAGGCAAATGACACCCCTTAGAGATGTGTATCCCGCTATTGCTATGACATCCACTCAGTCCATATCCCTTATCCTTAGAGAGCCTGTTGTTTATAGTTAAAAATTGGGAGTTAGGCACTTAAATGATCCCCATTAGAGACACAATACGTTCAAAAAATTACCCTGTAGTGAATACAGCAATTATTGTTTGTAATATTCTCTTCTTTATCATAGAGCTCACACAGGGTGAAGGATTAAATCGATTTATCTATACCTATGGATTAGTTCCTGCCAGGTACACAATCCCATCAATTTCTTCCTATTTTACCTCTGGCCAGCAAATCATCTCCTTCGTATCCTTTATGTTCCTTCACGGGGGATTTTTTCATCTCCTTGGAAACATGTGGTCACTTTACATATTCGGTGACAATGTGGAGGATAGGCTCGGTCCTCTCAGATATCTTCTCTTTTATCTTCTGTGCGGGCTCACCTCTGGGTTCTCCCATCTTCTCATTAACTACCATTCTCAAATACCAACCATTGGGGCGAGTGGGGCTATTGCAGGGGTAATGGGTGCCTATATGATACTCTATCCAAAATCAAGGATATTGACCCTCATACCGATCTTCTTTTTCTTTCAGTTTGTAGAAATACCCGCTGTTTTCTTTCTCGGCATCTGGCTTATCTTTCAGATCCTCAGTGCAGCATCGACTGCGGGGCAGGGTGGTATCGCCTGGTGGGCACATATCGGCGGATTCATCTTTGGAATTATATTTCTTAAACTATTTTTGTTATTCAAGGAACGCCCTGTAGGCAAAAAAATTAAACAAATAACTAAGAAGAAAAAATCTGAAAGAATCCAAGTGATCAGGCCAGTCAGTTTCGGGCAAAATCCAGATATGTATGGAAACATATCTATCACAAAAAGGGAGGCGGTCGTTGGCGCTCGAAAGCTTGTTAACATTCCTGAAGGTTTTAAGAAAAGGATGTTTGTGTTAAACATTCCCCCCGGTACCTCAGAAGGGAGCAAGCTAAGGCTTTCTGGACTGGGGAGACAGTTGAATGGAAAAAGCAAAGGGGATTTCTATCTAAAGATAAAAGTAGAGGATTAGTCTTGATGTTTTTCTTCTATCTCTTTCATGTCTTATAGCTGCACGAAAAAATGCCCATTACGTTTAATATAAAATAGCAATCTGAAAAATCTGACTCCAGACTGCATCTGGGGAAGCTGTTGACTTTCCAATTCCAAGAAGGTAATAACCGTGAGGGGGATTGACCGCTGAGCCGTCTGATAAAAAATGAGCGAGGAATGCGTGCAGTCTGAAAATCAAAGATCAATATTTAAAGTAATTTGCAGCAGTCGGATGCTGGTGGCCCTTCTGATGGGTTTTTCCTGCGGCCTGCCCCTTCTTCTCACAATTTCCGTATTGCAGGCATGGATGAAAGAAGAAGGAATGGACCTGACCGTGATTGGAATGATGGCCCTGGTAGGCCTCCCGTATACTCTGAAATTCCTCTGGGCTCCTTTTTTAGATCGTTTTACTCTCCCATTTCTTGGGCGCAGAAGAGGATGGCTTCTGGTAGCTCAGTTTGCCTTGATTTTTTCTATTGCAGGTCTTGGATTCACCGATCCGGGGAAAAATCCATGGATAGTAGCCTTCGCAGCATTTCTGGTGACATTTTTTAGTGCTTCACAGGATATTGTGGTGGACGCCTATCGAAGGGAAGACCTTCCTGATCAAGAGCTGGGTCTTGGTTCTTCTCTGTATGTCAACGGATACCGTGTGGGAATGCTTCTGGCTTCCGGGGGCGGGTTAATCATGGCGGATTACATACCTTTTTCCATAGTCTACCTGATAATGGCAGCCTGTATACTGCCCGGTGTTCTCACCACGCTTCTGGCGCCGGAACCTACGATTACCCACGGGATCCCTCGAACTATACGGGAAGCTGTTGTCGATCCTCTGGTTGAATATTTCAAACGGGATGGTGCCGTATGGATATTGGCCTTCATCCTTCTCTATAAAATCGGCGACACCATGGCAAGCTCCATGACTATTCCTTTTTACCTTGACATAGGTTTTTCGAAAACAGAAATCGGTGCGATCGTGAAACTCTTTGGTTTCTGGGCCGTCATCGCCGGTACCTTAATCGGAGGAGTGCTTATGCTCCGCCTGGGAATCAATCGTTCTCTATGGATTTTTGGTTTTCTTCAAGCCATATCGACTGCCTGCTTTGCCATTCTTGCTCGGATCGGCCATAGTGTCTCTGTCTTGTCCGGGGTGATTGCCTTTGAAAATCTAAGCAGTGGTATGGGAACTGCTGCCTACATGGCATTCATGGCCAGTATTACCAATAAAAGATTTACCGCAACGCAATACGCCCTTCTCACAAGCCTCATGGGTGTCCCCAGGGTATTCGCCTCAGCTCCGACTGGTTTTCTTGCCAAAAATATGGGCTGGGTGAGTTTCTTTATTGCCTGCACTCTGATTGCCATTCCTGGAATGCTGCTTCTGCTGAAATTTGCGCCGTGGAATTCAAGGCATATGACAAACGTTGCAGGTACAACATATACCACCTTATAGTGCCAACATGAGGTCATTTACATGATGTAACATGATGTAGATAACCAGAATACAGTCAATAAACACTATTGTTATTTATGGACATAGCTCTCAACATACTCCCGGTTTTTTTAGTAATATTTTTAGGTGCAGGGGCCAAAAAATTAGGTTTTTTCCCTGATGTCTTTGTAAAGGCAGCTAATCGGCTCGTATTCTATATAGGTATCCCGGCACTTCTCTTTATCAAGTTATCCGGTGCGCCGTTTCATGAAACATTTGACATGAACCTTGCGCTCATCTCATCTTTTTCTGTATGTATTGTCTGGCTTTTATCTCTTGTCTTTGTCAGGCTCAAGATATTCTTTACTCTAAGATCTGCCTCAGCTGCAAGCTTCATCCAAGCTTCTATGCATGGAAATATTGGTTATATTGGTCTTGCCGTAGTCTTCTACGCCTTAGGAAACAATGGTCTTAGTATTGCAAGTTTTTTGGCGCCATTTATTATAATTCCACAAAACATATTATCTGTTCTATCTTTCAATATCTACTCTGCTACGAAAAGAAAAAGGATTAAATCATTTATAACAATGCTAAAGAGCATCTTTCTAAACCCAATTATAATCTCTGCATTGTTTGGGATAACCTTCTCCTTCTTTGGCTTGAAATTGCCTAATTTCTTACACGGATTTCTGGAAATTGTCTCCAGCATGGCTCTGCCTATGGCACTTTTAATCATTGGGGCATCATTGTCCCTATCAGCAATGTCAAAAAGCCTTTACTGGCTTTTTTCCTCCTCAGCCCTTAAACTTCTCCTTCTTCCTGGCTTAGGAGTAATGTTACTCTACAATGCTGGCATACATCCCTTTTCGATTGAGGTGGCTGCAATTCTGCTGGGGGTGCCAACAGCCACGGTTTCTGTAATAATGTCAAGCGAGATGGAAGGAGATGTGAAATTTGCCTCAACAGCTGTAACCCTTTCTACCCTTTTATCTCTTTTCTCTCTGAGTCTCTGGAGCTATCTCATAGGTTTTTTGTATTAGTCAAATACTCTAAAAAGGAAAGGGAGACGAGGCTACCTAAATAATTAGAAAAAAATTCTTTTACTCCTTGAAGCAGTCGAAGGCCATAAAAAAAACAAAACTGCTTTTCCAGTCGGGGTAATTCATAAACCTGATCAAAAGGGGACTGAGCATAGCAGGACGAGAAAATGAAACCCCGGAAGCAAATCTGGGATGAGATATAATGTTCAGATATCAATCTACGAGCAGCCCTATGATCGTTGGCATGAACTGTATGAAAGGATGAAGATAAACCAGGCCAAGTGAATTTTATTCTCCCTGAAGTTTAGCCGTGATTTCTTGAAGCGGGCTCACCATCACTTCACCTTTCATTGGATAGGATTCTTTC
>CAZBBQ010000061.1:0-8176 GCA_964489745.1 uncultured Desulfobacteraceae bacterium | reverse complement strand
AACGGTTGAGAGGTCTATGTGTGGTTGGGTTATTGGTTTTAGAAAATAACAATTCCTATAACTAATAAAATCCATTAATAATAAATTGCAGTGACGTGCATTTTTTCTGTCAGCAACAGGAAGACTCTAATCCTCGCATTCTAGACTATCAGGATGAATGATCTTAGTAATCTCCGGCTGATAGTATGGTCTTTTACTTAATACATTATTGAGGAACCGACCAAAAATCATTGAAAGCCCCAATCCGAGTATGCTTCCAATAAGGGTGGATACATTTAAATCTAAGCTATATAATTTACCGATAAAATATCCAAGGCTTGCCCCTCCTACAAAGCCCGTTACAGGAATCATATAAACAATTAATGAGGCCTTTGTGACAGTGCCGGTAGGTATACCTATTTTTACCATATCTCCAGCCTTAGCGCCAATAGCATTTATTGTTTCGGAAAGCATTTCTTTTCCGCCACCAAACATTTGACAGAAATTTTTTGCCACACATTCAGCGCACATTTCTTGTCTGTTCGTTAGAACCAATGCCTTTTTACCCCGTGCCTCTTTCACTATTCCTTCTGCCTCATTTATGTAAAACTTAGGTCTTTTCATCAGTTTCTCATATGCCTGATCCATATTATTAGATCTCCTTTAGATTTCTGCAATTACATCGATTTCAACCTTAGCTCCTTTAGGGAGTTTTGAAACCTCTATAGTTGATCGAGCTGGCTTGTTTAAAAAATATTTTTCATACACTTTATTCATTTCTGTAAAATTATCTATGTTCAATAGGTATACAGTAACCTTAATTGTTTTTTCAAGTCCTGAATGAGCCTGTTCAAGCACTGCCTTTAGATTTTCTATAACTCGTGTTGTTTCTTCAATAATTGTTCCTGGTTTCAACTCATTCGTTTTTGGATCAATAGCAATTTGCCCGGAGCAAAAAACAAGGCTCCCTGCCTGGATTGCCTGTGAGTAAGGTCCAATTGCCTTTGGAGCTTTTTTGGAAAATATCTGTTTCATTACATGTCCCCTTTTGCTTTTCTTATACTATATGCGCCTTTATCAATTCTCATAATGTTTTGTTTTAAGCCTTCGTTATATTTACAGGATCGGTTAACAATCTTAAATTTCAGTTATATTGTCATCTTAGGAATTTTAATGATATAGGATAGCAAAAGGTAAATAAAAAGCAAGCCTGAATTATTGCTAAAAAGATTTTGAGCATAAGGGATAAAAGCAGTAAATAATACCTTTTGTAATAATGGAAATTAGATTAAAATAGCAAAAATTACTCATTTAATTTTCGGAAACTGTAATTATTTTAAAGAGAGGTTCTAAATGGAAAAGACAAATAAAGCGGAATCCACAATTGCTATACTTACTGGTGGCGGAGATGTTCCAGGTCTTAATCCATGCATTAAGACTCTCGTTTACAGGGCAGCCAGTGAAGGGATAAAAGTTAAGGGAATACGCAGAGGATGGGCCGGGATTTTAGAGTATAACCCGGATGATCCCTCTACCAATGACAGGAGCATTCAGGAATTGACCCCGTCAGAGGTCAGGACTATTGACCGTTCAGGAGGAACTTATCTGCACACATCTCGAACCAATCCAAGTGCAGCAAGGAAAAAGCAAGTTCCCGATTTTCTTAAGAAACAGTTTGACGGAAAGGAGGATGTAAAGGATTTCACCTCCCATGTCTTAAAAAACCTGGAATATTTAAAAGTAGATGCCATTATTCCCATAGGAGGCGATGATACCCTTAGTTTTGCTGAAAGATTACACCGGGAAGGATTCCCTGTAATTGCTATACCAAAAACAATGGATAATGACGTTTTTGGGACTGATTATTGTATTGGTTTTTCCACGGCTGTTACCAGAAGTGTCAATTTTATACATGCGTTAAGAACCTCGACCGGGTCCCATGAACGTATAGCGGTCATTGAACTATTTGGTAGGTATTGTGGTGAAACATCTTTGGTAGCAGCATACTTGGCAGGGGTGGATCGTGCTATTATTCCGGAGGTCCCATTTGACCCGAAAAGACTCGCAGAACTCGTCATGAAAGATAAAAAAGCTAACCCACAAAATTATGCCATGATTACTATTTCAGAAGGGGCCAAGTTGACAGGAGGTGCGATGGTTTTATCTGGGGAATCGGATGCCTATGGGCATAGAAGACTGGGAGGAATTGGAGAGGAAACCGGAGCTATTCTCAAGGAACTCACCGGAGAGGATGTTCTGAATCAACGGCTGTCCTATCTTATGAGAAGCGGAACGCCTGATTCTTTAGATCAGATGGCAGCTGTTAATTATGCAAATACGGCTATCGATCTTTTTCTCAAAGGTGTTTTTGGGCGCCTTGTAGCTCTAAGCCGTGGAATCTATACAGATATCCCCCTCAGCACTATTATGACAGGCCAGAAAAGGGTGGATGTGAGAGAACTCTATGATATAGAAGAATATCGGCCCAAGATCCGCCATGTCAGCGGTAAGCCAATGTTTTTGTATTAGTGAAAAGCGATAAAGAGCAAGGGTAAGGATTGCTGCAACGTTACGACACTTTGTCCCCGGGAAGGGGGTCGCCGTCAAAGGTGGTGAGGCAAGGGTGTTCGGAGTCACCACCTGAGAGGAGCATTCCTTCGGAAAGCCCGAACTTCATCTGACGAGGCCTCAGATTTGCGACAATGATAACCTTTTTGCCAATGAGTTTCTCAGGGTTGGGATATGTTGAGCGAATGCCGGAGAATATCTGACGCAGGCGACCTTCTCCCAGGTCAACCATCAGCCTGATGAGCTTCTTTGAGCCTTCAACGAGGGAGGCCTCACGGATGATAGCCGCTCGCATGTCGATCTTTGAGAAATCATCAATACTGATCTCTTGGTCGATAGGCGTAAGGTCATCTCGTTTATCTGGTAAAGGAGTTACCTCTTCCTGCCTGGAAGGTTTTGAGTCTTTTCTGACCTCTTTATGCACTTCCGTGGTCTCTTTCTCGACCTTCTGAATTTTTGCCCATGTATCACGTAATGTCGCTGTGCGATTGAATACCAATGTTCCATCAGGAGAATCGGCAGGATCTATGCAGAAATAGCCAAGCCTCTCGAATTGATACCGACTTCCTGGGGTTGCACCTGTGAGAGAGGGTTCAACGCGGCAGGAGGTCAATGTCTCTAATGAGTTTGGATTCAAATATGTTTTGAAATCAGCACCATCCTTTTCATCGGTTGGGTTTTCCTTCAGAAAGAGATGATTATATAAGCGCACTTCTGCGTTAAGGGAGTGGGCTGCTGAAACCCAGTGTAATGTCGCCTTGACCTTCCGTCCGTCAGGGGAATCCCCTCCTCGTGTCTCTGGATCATAGGTGCAGTGAAGCTCAACGACTTCTCCAGTTTGTTCATCCTTAATTACATCAACGCATTTGATAAAATATGCGTATCGTAGTCGGACTTCACGACCAGGGGCCAAACGGAAGAACTTTTTTGGGGGGATCTCACGAAAATCATCTTGTTCAATGTAGAGCACTCGTGAGAAGGGAATCTTTCGTGTGCCCACACTCGGATCCTCTGGATTATTCACTGCCTCCAGCTCTTCCATTTTGTTTTCTGGGTAGTTGTCAATGACCACCCGAAGTGGACGCAATACCCCCATAACACGGGGTGCTCGTTTATTCAAATCTTCACGGACGCTGTGCTCGAGCAGCGCTATATCGACTATGCTACCCCTCTTGGCTACCCCAATGCGCTCACAAAAGGTTCTGATTGACTCTGGTGTGTATCCACGTCTCCGCAAACCTGATATGGTAGGCATCCGTGGATCGTCCCATCCGGGTATATAACCTTCTTTTATTAATTGCAGAAGCATTCGCTTGCTCATCACTGTATAGCTAAGATTAAGGCGGGCGAACTCAATTTGCTGTGGATGAAAGATGTTTAATTCCTCAAGAAACCAGTTATACAAAGGTCGATGATCTTCAAATTCCAGTGTACAAATGGAATGGGTGATTCCTTCAATGGAATCCGACTGGCCGTGAGTAAAATCGTACATAGGATAGATACACCACGTGTTACCTGTCCTGTGATGCTCTGCGTGAAGAATGCGATAGATAACCGGATCTCGCATATTCAAATTTGGAGATGCCATATCAATCTTTGCTCGAAGTACGCGAGAGCCATCCTTGAATTCTCCTGACCGCATACGTTCAAACAAGTCCAGGTTTTCTTCAACTGAACGATTTCGAAACGGGCTGTCTTTACCAGGCTCTGTCAGGGTGCCGCGATATTCTCTAATCTCATTCGCACTGAGGTCGCACACGTATGCCTTACTGTCTTTGATGAGCTGAACAGCATATTCATGGAGTTGCTCAAAGTAGTCGGATGCGTAAAACTCCCGATCTTGCCAATCAAATCCAAGCCACCTGACATCTTCCTTTATCGATTCCACATATTCAATTTCCTCCTTGCTTGGATCGGTATCATCAAATCGCAGATTACAAAGCCCCCCAAACTCTTGGGCGAGCCCAAAATTGAGGCAGATAGACTTAGCGTGTCCTATATGCAGATAGCCGTTGGGTTCCGGTGGAAATCTAGTATGAACCCGGCCTTCGTTTTTGTTTGCCTTTAAGTCTTCAGCTATGATGTTTCGAATAAAGTTAGGTACAGGGGCTGAATTTGCTCCAGTCATATTTGTAGCTCCGTTTTGTTTTTTTGGTGTGTCATATTATTTTAAATTGCTCTCTTTATGCTTTTTTTTAATCAATTTTGAATGAAATGGCAATTGATTTATTTTCAGGAGTGGCATTGAATAATACCATATTGTATAGATTTGTTCGATGGTTCTATGTTTTTATCGCATTGAATCCCTGTTGATTTGTCGATGCCGTGAGAGTATAGTCTCTTGAAGTTGAAGTTTCGTTTGGCTCGTATCACAAAGAAACCAGAAGCCTGATGGATAGCATACAGACGAGTGCGAGATAGCCGCGATCCATGATATATATGACACCTGCTTCGATTATAAAATGATCGAGGGGAGTGACATTGTGCCGCGTCTGTCTTCAAACATGCCCTGAACGTAGACCTGGCCGCAGTAGAGGCACCAGAGGTGTCTGCTATCGAGGAGGGGAATGAGATTGAGATGAACCTGGAGAGCGGTCAGGCAAGAGATTTGACTGCAGGAAAGACTTACCAAGGAAGTCCCTTTCTAAAATTCCTCGTCACGATGGTTGAGAAAGGAGGGCGTATACCTCAGTTGAAAGAGTGGGGTTTGAAGTAGGAAGATTTATGCTTTACTATGCAAAGGCATACGAAAACGGCCATAAAAAGGCATGAAATAAAAAATAACGCTCGAATTATTGGAGGGTTAAAAGATGGCTTATAAAGTAGCAGTCCTGCCGGGGGACTATATCGGCCCGGAGGTTATGAAAGAGGCACTCAAGGTGCTCAAGGCGGTTTCCAAGAAGCATAAGATTGACTTAGAGTTTAATGAGGCTCTCGTGGGAGGAGCGGCATGGGATAAATACGGCAAGCATCTTCCTGATGAGACGTTGGAACTCTGCAAGAATTCAGATGCAATCCTGTTTGGCTCGGTCGGAGGCCCTCCAAGCGAGGAGCTGTTGCCCAAGTGGATTGGAGTGGCCGGCAATTCCTTGCTCAAGATTCGAAAGGAGTTCGACCTGTACGCCAACCTCAGGCCGGCAAGGCTCCTCCCCGCGCTCTCTTCTGCCTCTCCCCTGAAAACGGAGCTTGCCGAGAAGGGATTTGATATACTTGTGGTGCGCGAGCTCACCAGCGGTATCTATTTTGGTCAGCCCCGGGGCCGTGAGGGCACAGGCGATGAGGAGAAGGCCTTTGACACCATGGTGTACTCACGCAGAGAGATCGCCAGGGTAGCGCACGTGGCTTTCAAAGCAGCACAGGCAAGAAGAAAGAAACTCACCTCCGTGGATAAGGCCAATGTGCTTACCAGCATGGTGTTTTGGCGTGAGGTCGTGGAAGAGGTGGCGAAACAGTACCCTGATGTCACCTATGAGCCTATGTATGTGGACAACGCCACTATACAGCTGGTACGTGACCCCTCTCAGTTCGATGTGATGCTTGCAGGAAATATGTTCGGAGATATTGTATCGGATGAGGCAGTCGGCATTACCGGCAGCCTGGGCATGGGCGCAAGCGCCAGCCTTGCCGAGGGAACCTTTGGAATGTACGAGCCGAGTGGGGGAAGCGCTCCGGACATCGCGGGTAAGGGAATCGCCAATCCCATCGCACAGATCCTGTCTGGTGCCATGATGCTGAGATATTCCTTTAACCTACCTGCCGAGGCTGACGCTATAGAGAAGGCAGTGGACGAGGTTATTGCCGAGGGTACGGTCCGGACCTCGGATCTTGGAGGAACGAGCAGCACCTCGGAGATGGGTGATGCGATTACTGCAAATTTGTAGTGGATCAAAAGGAGAGAGGCACACGCAGAGACAAAGAAAGGCTCACGTGCGGTGCGTGTTCGGAAAAGAGTTAGCCCTCTATACTATCGGTCAGATTGGCGTTGACAGGTTTCTGTGCATGGCCATGGAGTTCACTGGCGGCACTATTGCCACTCGGTAGGTGATATTGATATTTTATGAATATGACATTAGAGTTGAACAATATGGAAGAGAATTTCAATACAATAATCAGGGAAAATGTTCCCAAGCATGAAATACCAGAAGACCGAGTAGATTGACCGAAAATAATCGTAATAGATTAAAAACCCCTTGACAGTAGTAAGTAAAATCAAGGGGTTACGTTATTTCTGGTAGTCCCAACGGGACTCGAACCCGTGTTACCGGCGTGAGAGGCCGGCGTCCTAGACCGCTAGACGATGGGACCAAAATGGCTGGGGGACAAGGACTCGAACCTTGGTTTGCAGGGCCAGAACCTGCCGTCCTGCCACTGAACGACCCCCCAACAACCTTTTATTTGCTTAATCTTCACTATAATGTCAAGAAAAATATTACAGTAAAATAGTACAATTTTTGGAATCCTTGTTTAACAGAGGGATAGAACTGCATTCCAAATCCGTTGAATATTTTCATAGATAATCAATCGACATATCATAAATCTCCTCAGCGCAATACTCCATCTTTCCCCCGTATGGATGTTCTAAGTTATTTTTAAAAACCTTTTTATAGCACCGAGGAATGCATCAGCTGCCTCTTTTTTACCCAAATAATCCAGTATCATCTGGGCAGCGGATACTACTGTGATCGTCGTTCCGGTCTGAGCGAACGTACGGCTGTACCTGCTTTCCACATCTCGGATAATCGTATCTCATCCAACTCCTTTCCAAGTTTCTCCATGTAGTCGGGCGCACTATTGGCTTCGAGCACAATCCTGGTCTCTTCGCCCGATACAACGCTTTCATAGAGCTTTTCAAAGAGGGGTGCAACAGTATCCCTGAATTTATGTCTCCAATCCAGGGCTCCCCTCTGAGCGGTTGTGCTGCAATTGGCATACATCCAGTCCATGCCATTTTCGGCCACGAGGCGGATAAGGCTCTGCGTCAGTTCCTCAACAGTTTCATTAAAGGCCTCGCTCGGGCTGTGGCCGTGGTTTCGAAGCGTATTATACTGAGCCTCCATAACACCGGCCAGGCATCCCATAAGCACCCCTCGCTCTCCAGTCAGATCGCTGTGCACCTCCTTTTCAAAGGTCGTGGGGAAGAGATAGCCGGATCCAATGGCAATACCTATGGCAAGGGTTCGTTCCGTTGCCCTTCCGGTATAGTCCTGAAAAATTGCATAGCTGGAATTGATGCCCTTTCCTTCGAGAAAGTTGGACCGCACCGTGGTACCGGAACCTTTGGGCGCCACCAGGATTACATCGATAGTATTCTGGGGAACAACCTTTGTCTGGTCTCTGTAGACAATTGAAAAGCCATGAGAGAAGTAAAGGGCATCCCCCTCCTTGAGCTTATCTTTGATCTTTGGCCATACGGCCATCTGTCCCGCGTCGGAAATGAGCATCTGGATAATGGTTCCCCGCTCTGCTGCTTCTTCCACGGAAAAGAGGGTCTGTCCCTCTTTAAAGCCGTCTTTCACCGCCTTGTCCCAGAATACCTTTTCTTCCTTTCTCTGACCCACGATCACATTAATATTGTTATCCTTCATGTTGAGTGCCTGGGCAGGGCCCTGGACTCCGTAGCCGAGCACGG